>CALDGN010000137.1 GCA_937942965.1 uncultured Acidimicrobiales bacterium
GGTTGGCAACCGCACGGATGCACTCTTTGAGGTTGACCGTCGTGCGGCGCTCTTCGTCCATCACGCCGACCTTGAGCGTGTTGCGCTCCAGGCCGAGCACGTCTTCGACCCGGGCGAACACGTCGTTCGTGAACGCCGCCTCGTCGGGGCCGTGCATCTTCGGCTTGACGATGTAGACCGAACCGGTGCGGCTGTTGCGATCGCCGCCGGTCTTGTCGAGGTCGTGCTTGGCGCAGAGCGCGGTGAGCATGGCGTCGAGCAAGCCCTCGGGGATCTCGTTGCCGTCGGCGTCGAGGATCGCTGGCGTGGTCATCAGGTGGCCGACGTTGCGCACGAGCATGGTCGAGCGGCCGGGCAGCGTGAACGACAGTCCATCGGGCGAGGCGTAGAGCCGGTCGCTATTCATGCGCCGGGTGAAGGTCTCCCCGCCCTTGGTGACTTCTTCGGCGAGCTTGCCGGTGTTCAGTCCAAGCCAGTTGCGGTACGCCAGTGCCTTGTCTTCGGCGTCGACGGCAGCGACAGAGTCTTCGCAGTCCATGATCGTCGAAATCGCGGACTCGACGAGCAGGTCCTTGACGCCGGCCTTGTCGGTTGCACCGACGTTGTGCTCGGGATCGATCTGGATCTCGATGTGCAGGCCGTTGTTCTTGAGCAGAATCCCGGCGGGCTGGCTGGGGTCGCCTTGCCAGCCGACGAGCTGGTCGTTGTTGGCCAGCGCAGGCGTCAGCACGCCGCGTTCGATGGTGTACGACTCGGCGTCGGCATGGCTGCCTTCGGCGAGCGGTGCGACTTGGTCGAGGAAGTTGCGTCCCCAGGCGATGACTCGGTCACCACGAGCGGGGTCGTAGGGGCCCGGGTTGGGCAGGTCACCCAGTGCGTCGGTTCCGTAGAGCGCGTCGTAGAGCGACCCCCAGCGGGCGTTCGCTGCATTGATGGCGTAGCGGGCGTTCATGACCGGCACGACGAGCTGAGGGCCGGGGATCGTGGCCATCTCTTCGTCGACGTTGGCGGTTTCGACGGCGAAGTCCGGGCCCTCGGGAACCAGGTAACCGATCTCTTCGAGGAACGCCCGATAGGTCGCGGCGTCGTGTGGCTGTCCGACTCGTTCCTTGTGCCAGCCATCGATCTGGGCCTGGAGCTCTTCACGCCGCTCAAGCAGGTCGCGGTTGCGAGGCGCGAAGTCGGCCAGAAGCCCGGCGAAACCGGCCCAGAACGCATCGCTATCGACACCCGAACCTGGCAGCGCCTCGTTCTCGATGAACTCGTAGAGCGGCGCGCCTACGGACAAGGCTCGGCCTTCGATGGAGCTTGGAACCTCGATGCGGCCGCTCTCTTCGCTGGATTCTCCCACAGCTACTCTCCTTTGAGTAGGGCTCATTGTTAACTGTTAACAGTTGACTGTCAACAGAAACTGACTACCATTTCGACGATGGAGCCGGTTGGACTGACGACGGATCTCGGCGAAGCCGTGACGGCGGCCGTGCGCGAAATGATCCTCGCTGGCGAAGTCTCCCCCGGCGAGCGGCTCGTAGAAACCGAACTGTCCGCGAAATTCGGCACAAGTCGCGGCCCAGTGCGAGATGCGTTCAAATCCCTGGAAGAAGCGGGCCTCGTTACCGCAATTCCGCGGCGAGGCACCTTCGTTGCCGAGATGACCGACGCCGACATCGACGAGATCTACACGCTGCGCATCTCACTCGAACGGCTCGCCGTCGAACGGGTTGCGACCCAAGCGACGGCCGGCGACCTGGCCGCATTCGAGGCCGTGCTCGACGAGCTCGCCAGCGCTCAAGCCGCCGACGACCGCCGGGCGAGTGCAGAAGCCGACATGCGCTTCCATCGCTTGATCATGGAACGGGCCGGACACCGGCGGCTCCGCGACGCGTGGGAACGGCTCGCTGGTCAAACCCTGCTGCTTATGTCCCGCCTGGCCGACATCGCCCCCGAGGTCCAGGCCGCAGCCGGTGACCATCGGGCGATCGCCGACGCCATCGCATCGGGCGACGCCGCAACCGCCCAGGCGGTGATCGAAGAGCATCTAGCAGCAGCCAATCTTGCGATGCGCTCCCCCGCTGCTGCGTCCGACACAAGTCTCAACTAGCAGCATGCTGGAACGTGCGCTCCTGGTCTTGGTGGTCGTCGTCGCAGCATCGATCACCCGGGCTCCCGCTGCTGAGGCCCACACTGCGTTCGAGTCGTCTGACCCGGCTGACGGCGCAACGATCGATCGCCCGGTCGACACCATCACCATCACCTTCACCGCTGCAGCCGAGCCTGCGGGAGACGGCTTCCAAGTGCTCACGCCGGATGGCGTCGTCGTGGAGCCCGTGGTCGAAGTGAGCGACGACCAACGAACGTTCTCTCTCACCGTCGAGCCCGCGCTCACCAACGGCACCGTCGGGGTGCGCTGGAGCGTCCGCGCGGGCGACGCACATCCGATCGATGGATCATTCAGCTTTACGACAACGGCGCCGGCCCCCACGCCAACACCGGTCCCAGCCCCTACGCCCGAACCGACACCCGCTCCCGTGCCGACGCCGACCGAGACCTCCGAGGCGAGCGCGCCCGCCGAGACAACGTCACTACCAACGGTGACCGCGACGCCCGCTGCGACGCCCACCGCCGAACCCCTTCCGACGCCCGAGCCCGAAGCACCCGCGGCCGAAGACACGTCAACCGAAGCAGCGACCGGTCCCGTAGATCTCGACGCCTTCCTGAGCGACGACGACAGCACGTCAGCCGCAGACGTCGTGGGCTTTGCGGGCCGCGCTCTTGCGATCAGCGCTGCCTTGCTTGCGGCCGGAGCTTCGGTGCTCATCTTGGCGATATCTCCCACTCTGCTTCGCGAGCTGCGATCGCACCGTTGGGTCGCGGTCGCTGCGGGCGTTGTTGTCGTCGGCGCGGTGCTCGAGGGGGCTTCGTTCCTGCTCGACGACGCCTCTGATGTACTGACCGGGCAAGTCGGACTCGCCCTTGGACTGCGGCTGTTCGGGGCCGTGGCGATCGGCGTCGGATCGCTCCGAAGGCTTCGCTGGGCGCAACTCGTTGGCGTCGCCGCCGTGCTTGGTTCGTTCCTGTTCGACGGCCACACGGTCACGGAGGGCGACCGGTTCGTCACCGCGATCGCCGATCTGTCCCACGTCGCTGCGGCTGCCATCTGGGTCGGAGGAATCGCGGTGCTGCTCGTCGTAGCCAACTCTGCAAACCCATCGCTGCGCAGCCAGCTCGCACCGTTCGCGGCACGCTTCTCCGTCGTCGCCACGATTGCGATTGCGTTCGTCGGCGTGGCGGGCGTCGCGCTTACGGCCACGATCATCGACGGCTTCTCCGACGTGTGGACCACGTCTTGGGGGCGCAGCTTGCTTGCCAAGACCGCGGTCGTCGGCCTCGTGCTGGGATTTGGCGCCTATAACCACTTCCGGCTTGTCCCCGCCATCGGACGC
>CALDGN010000138.1 GCA_937942965.1 uncultured Acidimicrobiales bacterium
TCGAATCGCCCGCAGAGACTACCTCAGGATTGTGAAACGCCGCAAAAAGCCACGCAAATTGATCCGCAAGGGTCTCCGACAACAGCTCAACTATGTACGACGAAACCTGTTTCGATCGCACTGTTGCGGCCAAGGTCCTCAACTTCCGTCTCGACGATCCCGAAGACCGCGCCCGCTTCGAGCGCGAGTGCCAGGCGATGGCCCAGCTCTCGGACCATCCGTACATCGTTCCGCTCTACTCCACGACCTATACCGACGAGGGCTACCCCGTCATCATCATGGAGTTCTTCACCGGCGGCACACTCTGGGCTCAGGCTCGCAAGGGCGCAGGCCTTGAGCGACTTCTTGACGCAGGCGTCAAGATCGCCTCGGCGCTGCACACCGCACACGAACGCGGCGTGACCCACCGCGACGTCAAGCCGCAAAACGTCCTGATGTCACGCTTCGGTGAACCGGGGTTGACCGACTTCGGCATCAGTGCCTTCGATCGCGTCCACGGGGCCCAAGGTCGACCTCGCGGCATCACCATTGCCTATGCCGCACCCGAGGCTCTCGACGGGGTGTCGTCGCGTCGCACCGACGTCTACTCGCTCGCGTCGACGCTCTACACCGTCCTCGCCGATCAACGTCCCTACGACAACCCAGGCGCGAAGCAGAGCACGAGCGAACTCATCCGACGGATCCTCAACGAGGACCCACCGCCGCTGCAGACGTTCGGCTATTCGCCTGCCGTCGACCACGCGATTCGGCGGGTCGGCATGGCCAGAACTCCGGGCGATCGTCCCGCCGACGCCGCCGAGTTTGGCGAGCTCCTTCGTCGGGCTCAGAAAAGCGAGGGCTTCAAGCAGACCGCGTGGCTCGAAGCGACCGACCTCACCGACACGTCGCTTCCGACCATGCTCGGCGACGAGTCCCAAGCGATCATCCATGAAGCCCCCATCCCCCAAGCGCCCGAGCCAATCGAGTTGGCCTCCGATGCCGAGACCGCCAAGACCGGTCGTCGGGTCTTCGCTGCGGTGGCCGGAATCGCCGCCGTGGTGCTCGTTGGTGTGATCGCACTGCTCGCCTCCGGCGGAAGCGACGACACCGACGACGAGCTTGCCGAGGCCACGCCTGTACCGATTGCGACGGTCGACGACTTTTACGAGGGAGCCCCGCTGGCGCCGCGAGATGTCACGATCACGCGCACCGAGGACGGAGCCCGACTCGAGTGGACCGATTCGAACACGTCGCCGACGACATTCGAGATTCAGCCCTGGGTCAATGGCGTCGCCACCGGAGCGATCATCGAAGCGACCGGCACGTCGGCGGAGATCGTCGATCCCGGCAGCGATTGCTTCACCATGCGAGCCGTTCGCGACCGAGGACAGCTGTCGCTCGACATCGACCCGGTCTGCCTGCCTTCGGGAAGCTTGCTCGTCGCGCTGTCACCGACAACGTGCGCCCCTGGCGCCTGCGAGTTCGAGCTCAACGTGTCCGGCGCTGCCGTTGGCAGCGAGCTCGGGGTCACCGTCAACGCGCCCGATGGGAGCGACCCAAACGACGTCGTCGCATCGGCCTACCCGACCTCCGTGTTGGTTGCGACAGACGACGCGGTCGAGTGGACGTATGCGCCGGGCGCCGCAGCCTTGCCTGGTTCGTACACCGTCACGGTGACCGACGCACGCACGGGGGCCGAGGCCACCGCCATCTTCCTCCTCACCAGCTGAGACACCAGTGTTAGAGTCCCAACGCTGCCGGGTGCTATCCACCGAACCCGGCACGGGGGATACGACATGTCGAGCGACCAGGCGGCTCGTTCTTTCCAGAAGATCTTTAACGAGGTCCACACCAACGTCCAGCGCGTGATCAAAGGCAAGGCTGACCAGGTCGCGCTCGCGCTGACCTGCATCTTCGCCGAAGGTCACCTGCTGCTCGAAGACGTGCCCGGCACCGGAAAGACAACACTGGCCAAAGCGATCGCTGCCTCGATCGAAGGCAACATGCATCGCGTGCAGTTCACGCCTGACTTGCTGCCAAGCGACGTCACTGGCGGCCAGATCTACAACCAGGCCAAGGGCGAGTTCGAGCCGTACTACGGGCCGGTCTTCGCCAACGTGGTCCTCGCCGATGAGATCAACCGAGCCTCGCCAAAGACCCAGGCCGCGATGCTCGAAGTGATGGAAGAGCGCCAGGTCACGATCGGCAACGAGACGATCGAGGTCGAGCGTCCGTTCATTGTGATTGCGACCCAGAACCAGGTCGAGCAAGAAGGCACCTACAAGCTGCCCGAAGCCCAGCTCGACCGCTTTCTCATGCGAACTCGCCTCGGCTATCCGAGCGACGAGGACACGATCGACGTCCTCAAGGGCAACGCGGCCGGCGCAAATGTGGACAGCCTGCACGCAGTGACCTCGATGGCCCAGGTCGCCAAGATGTCGGACTGGGTGCGCACCGTGCACGTCGCCGACGAGATCTACGACTACATCGTGCGGCTCGTCGCCGCGACCCGCCCGCCGGCGCCCGGTATCCAACTCGGGGCGTCGCCCCGTGGAGCGATCGCTCTCATGCGCTCTGCGCAGGTCATCGCCGCGTCGCAAGGACGCACGTTTGTCGATGTCCAAGACATCAAGTTGGTCGCGTCGCCGGTGCTTGCGCACCGCTTGATCCTGACGCCCGAAGCCGAACTGAAGCGGGTCAGCACCGAGGATCTGGTCGAGGAACTGCTGTCCTCGATCGAGCTTCCGGCGATGGTGCGGGTGAACTGAGCCGCCCTCGTGGCCTTGCGTTCCATTCCGACCAGCACTGCCTGGCTGTTGTTCCTGACGGGAATCGTCTCGTTCATCGCGGCCTGGCAACTGGGTTGGATCGAGCTGTTCGTCGTTGCGGCGGCGTGCTTTATCGCGCTCTTGATCGCGATCCCATTCGTGCTGGGTCACTCAGCCGTGCGACTCGTTCGCACGATCACGCCGAACCGGGTCACGGTCGGCGATCAGTCGGTCGCCGAGTTGCGGGCGACGAACGAAACCAGCCGGCCGACGCCGGGGATCCTCGTCGAGGAGCGCCTCGATGACATCGTCACGCCGATCGAGATTCCGGGCCTCGGACCCGACCAGTCGTCGGAGTTCCTCTATCGCTTGCCGACCGCTCGGCGCGGGGCATTCGACATTGGGCCAGCGACCGTCTCCAAGGGTGATCCGCTCGGGCTGCTGCGACGCTCGATCGGCGAGACCCCGGTCGAACGACTCTGGGTGCATCCCCGCACCGTCATAACCAAGCCGCTGCCCGCTGGATTTGCCAAGGACCTCGAAGGCCCGACCTTCGACACATCGCCAGCGGGCGACGTCGCGTTCCACACGATCCGTGAGTACGCGCCCGGCGATGACATCCGCCACGTGCACTGGATGTCGACCGCCCGCAAGAACGCGTTGATGGTCCGTCACTACGTGGACAATCGCCGACCCGAGCTCGCCGTGGTCGTCGACACGCAGCTTGGTCGTACCGAACCTGACCTCTTCGAACGGGCGATCGAAGTCGCCGCCTCGATCGGCACGTCCGAGATTGGGCGCGGCATGCGCGTCGGCGTCCGCGCCGGCGGGGCCACGCTCGTCAACACGGGTGCAGCCAGCGCTGATGATCTACTCGACGCGCTCACGCTGCTGCGAGCCGCTGATGTCGAACCCACCGTCGACCTTGCGCGCATCGCTCACGAAGAACCCTCGACCGCAGTCGTGGTCCTCGTCACCGGCGGCCGGTCGAGTGATGAGCTGCTCGCAATCGTCGAAGCCGTGCGCCGAACGATCCGGCTCGTCGTCGTCAACATGCAAGACGGCGACGAACCCATTGCGCTGCCCCGAGCCAAAGTCATCAATGCGACGACCGTCGACGAGTTCGCCGCGGTGTGGAACCGACTCCGATGACGACGCCGACGTCCGATTCGACGCGGACCAGTTCTCGAACCACGACCTCGCGAACCGCGGCGCCCAATGCGAGTGCTCTTCGTCGGGCTCGCCGGCGGCTTCTTCAGTACCCGTCGATGCCGATCGTCGCCGTCATGTGCGTCGTTGCGTGTCTTGGATACTCGGGCGTGTTCATCGACTGGGGCTTCCTGACTCCGGTGATCATCGCCACGCTCGGAGCGTCCGCTGCTGCCTTTGTGTCGCGTCGCTTCAAGCTGCTGATCGGCGAAGCGGTCTTGGTGACCGTGCTCGGCTTCTTCGTGCTCGGGGTCATCACCACGCAATGGGTGCCCGGACCAAGTGCACCCGCCGACTTCGCCCGTGCGTTGACCAACGGCTGGGCTGACCTGTTGTCATCGCAGACGCCGACGACCCTCAACAGCGAACGGGCCGTCGTGCCGTTCACCACAGCATGGGTTGCCACGGCGCTGGCCCAAGAACTCGACCGCCGCGTCCGATTCTCCGGAATAGCGCTGGTTGGCGTGCTGGTCGGCCTCGTTGCCACGTCACTCTTCTCAACCGAAGTCCGCTCGCTCGCCCGCATCCAAGGTCCGGTGCTGATCGCCGCGACGATCATCCTGGGCTTGCTGCATCGCACCGAGAAGGACCGCACTGGCCTTTCGATCGCAAACTCGACCAGTGGTCTTCGACGGCGACTACTCGCCCCTGCAGCGGTGCTGCTCGTCATCATGGGTTTGGCCGCGATCGTTGGGCCACGGTTGCCGCTCGCCGATGCGAACGATCGGTTCGATCTTCGCGACCGTCAAGAGAACCCGTGGGATCCGCTGAACTCACCCAGCCCACTCGTCACCCTCAAGGCTGACCTCAAAGAAGACGTTGCCGACACGGTTGCGTTCCGGGCCACGAGCTCTGAGCCAATCACCCGGTTCACGGTCGCTGTCATGGCGACATACGACGGCGTCGTGTGGCAGGTCGCCGACCCGACGACCGACGCCGCCGCACAGTTCGTGCCGGTCGACCCCGAGCTGCCCGATCCAGCTGATCGCGACCTTGCGCCGACGGACACGGTCACCGCGGTCATCGAGATCGACACCTTGGATGGGCCGTGGATTCCGCACGCGGGCGATCCGACCGAGGTTCGGTTCGCCGATCAACGCGAGCTGCGGCTGAATCTTGCGACGCGCACGTTGGCGCATCCGGCCGGCCTGGTGACCGGCGATCGCTACGAACTCACGTCACAGCGCCATCCAGCCGTCACCGACATCGCGTTCGCCGAGTTCGCGGTCGACGACCGGGCGACCGAGCTGCAGCTTGTGCCCGCGCCGGTGTTGAACCTGGCCGCGAAGGTCGTCGAGGGTGCCGACTTCGGCGGGCCCCAGGTCGCCGAGATCCGTGACCTGTTGACGCTCCAGGGTTTCTACGACTCGGGGCCGTCGATGCCACCGGGCCACAGCTATGCCCGCATCGCCTCGTTCATCGATAACCCCGAACGGATCGTCGGGTACGAAGAGCAGTACGCAGCGACCGCTGCGGTTCTCGCTCGCTTGGCGTCGATCCCGACCCGAGTCGCCGTCGGGTACACGGTCGAGGAAACCGACTGGGTCGATGGCAGCGTCGACGTCCTCGCTGAACACGCAACGGCGTGGATAGAGGTCGACGTTCGCGGCGTGGGTTGGGTACCTGTCGATGTCACGCCCGACCGCAGCCGCGAACCCACCGAGCAAGAGATCGGCCGCGTGACCCGCAACGTCGCCGTTCCCAACGAGCCGCCTCCCCCACCACCTCCGCAGCAGTCCGACGACGATGACGAGATCGAAGAAGAGGACGAAGAAGACGACGAGGACGAAGACGAAGACCGCAACGACGGCCGAGGCTCGCTGTTCGCCGCGCTGCTCGAACGTCCCGGGCTGGTTGCAGGCACGGTCGCCATCTCGCCGCTCGTCGGGTTCGGGCTCCTCGCGCTGCTCGCTGCTGGTCTGAAGATGCTGCGTACTCGCCGGCGCCGCAACGCAGAAACGACTCGGCTGCAGGTCGCCGGTGCATGGGCCGAGTTGGTGGACCGCCTCGAAGAAGCCGGGCGCCCGGTCGCGCCGAACGCAACGCCGGCCGAGATCGTCGAACAGCTCAGCGATCATGGCGGTCTCGCCGAGGCCGAACCCGAGATTCGCGAACTCGCGGCCCTGGTTTCGCAATCGGCCTTCGCCGCCGATGATCCCAGCGCCGCC
>CALDGN010000139.1 GCA_937942965.1 uncultured Acidimicrobiales bacterium
GTCACGATTCGACGCTTTACTCATGAGACCTTGCCGCTCGCAGCGTTCTGCGACTCGGCAGTGGCGGACTTCCTGAGGCTTGCGATCCGGCAACGAAAGAACATGCTCGTGAGCGGCGGCACGGGCACCGGTAAGACCTCGCTGGTGAACTCGCTCGGCCGCAGCATCGCTGGACATGAACGAGTCGTGACCATCGAAGACGCGGCCGAGCTGCGGCTGCCCGGCGAGCACACCGTGCGGCTCGAAGCCAGACCTCCAACTGCCGAGGGTCTGGGCGAGATCACGATCCGCACCCTGGTGCGCAACGCACTGCGCATGCGACCCGACCGGCTCATCGTTGGCGAAGTCCGAGGAGCCGAGGCGTTCGACATGGTGCAGGCCCTCAACACGGGACACCACGGATGTCTCTCGACCTGCCACGCAAACTCTCCAACCGATGCGCTCGACCGAGTCGCGGCGATGGTCCTCTCCGGCGATGCGCGAGTACCCGCCGAGATCGTGGGCCGACAAGTCCGCTCTGCATTCGACCTTGTCATCCACCTGGCTCGGCGCCCAGACGGTGGCCGCAGGATCGAAAGCGTCATCGAGGTGGGTGACACCGGCGAACGGTCGCTCGTGTCCGAGGGGTGCTTGGCTCCATGACCGATCCTGTGCAACGACTTGGAATCGGCCGCGACCCCGCGGGTGCACCCATTGCCCCGTGGCTCGCAGCGATCCACGACCGGGTTTCGCCGACCGCCTCAGAGTGGGCGCTGCTGACGAGCCTCGCGCTCACCGCGGTCCCGCTCGCGTTCGTCGTCGCGGTCGTCTTCAGCATGGCAGCCGCGATCGTGATCGTGGCCGTGCACGGCGTCGTGATCGCCGTCGTCGCGGTGCGAGCTCACCGGCGACAGAAGCGGAACATGCTTGACGCGCTTCCAGTCGCGCTCGATGCACTCGCACGCGACGTGCGTACCGGAGCATCGTTCGGGTCGGCAATCGCCAGACAGGCGTCAGAGCCGGGGCCGATGGCACCGCACTTCCGGCGAGTCCACATGGCAATCGACCTCGGTCAAGCGGTCGACGAAGCCTGCAGCGCTCTCGCGGCGAACGCTGGCCCGATCGCCGACGAGCAGACAACCGTCGGCGTCCTGGCGATGGTGTCTGGCGGCGGACGGGGGAGCGCCCGGGCGCTCGAGGAGGCAGCGAGTGCCGCTCGTCAACGCCAACGGGTGCACGGTGAAGTGCAAGCACTCGTTGCCCAGGCCGAATCGTCGGTTCGCGTCCTCGCTGCCCTGCCGATCGTGTTCCTAGGACTTGGCATGCTCAGCGGCCAAGCCGGAGGCACCGCACTGATCAACACCGCCGTCGGGCGATGGTGCCTCGCACTCGGGCTCGTCCTGGACGGAGTGGGTCTCGTCTGGATGCGAGCGCTCGTTCGTTCGGTCGAGTCATGAGCCTGCCGTTGCTCATTCTTGCCGTGGCCTACGGTGCCGCGACGCTCGCGGCAGCTTCGGCGCCGCCGCTTCGACGGATGCCTGGCTTGTCACCTCGGGATCGCGGCCGACGTGGCGATCACGTAGATCTGGCATTCAGTCGCCGAAGTCAGCTCAGCACTACCGGGCTCGCCGACCTCGCACTGCTCTTCGCCGTCGGTCTGTTGTCTGGCCTGTCCGTTGCGCTGACATGCCGTCGGATCGCGCGCACGGTCAACAGCCCCGAAGCCGCAATGCTGGCCGCAGTCGTTGAACGACAGCGCCGGGGACAACCTCTCCTCGACGCACTGCACGACACGGCAATGGCCGACGCGGCGCCAGCCCGCCGAGGTCGTCGCTCGGCGCCGGCTGCACCAACCACCGTCGCCGCAGGCATGGCGCGAACGCTCGGGCTCTTGCGATCACAGATCGAAGACGGCGCCGCAGTCGCCGACGCACTGCTCGAACTCTCGAAGTCACTCCGCGACGAAGCCCGCCGCCGAGCTGAGACACAGGCCCGTCGTCTGCCCGTCCAGATGCTCCTCCCTCTCATCGTGTGCGTGCTTCCCGGCTTCCTATGCCTGACCGTCGCCCCCGTGATCATCGAGTCGCTCCGGGGCGTGTCGCTCTAGCGGCGCGCACTCTTCTGGCTTCCCCCAAACCGCACTACCGAAGGTTCTCTATGTCCAACTCCACATCCCGAGCCACTACATCTCGAGCCTCCACATCTCGAGCCACCAGCCCCCACAGCACCGAGCCCCGAATCGTGTCCGCCAAGAACGTCAGTCGTCGCCTGGGGGCGCTGGCATCAGAACGGGGTCAGACGACCGCCGAATACGCACTGGTGCTCATCGCTGCCGCAACGATCGCCATGTTGATCGTCGCCTGGGCGGGCAACACGGGTGCCATCAGCGACTTCTTCGACACGATCATCGAACGGATCACATCGATGCTGCCGTGATGTCGCTCGACCCACAGGACGACCGCGAGTCAGGCCAGGCGACGGTCGAGTTTGCGATCGTGTTGCCGGCGCTCCTGCTGGTCGTCCTCGCGTTCGTGCAGGTCAGCCTGGTTGTGCTCACCAAGTTCGCCGTCACGCATACTGCTCGCGAGGTCGCACGCGTCCTCGTTGTCGATCCGGGCGCCGATGCTGCGGCGGTGGCTCACGCCGCTCGCCCATTCGGCGCTGGCGCGCTCGAGGTCACCGTCGAATGGCGGACCAACGGTGGTCGTCGTACAGCCATCGTGCGGGTCGCCGACCAGGTTGACGGCGTCCGTGGGTTTTGGATCCCAAACTCAGAAGTAGCGACAACCGTTGCAATGGTGGGTGAATAGTGCAGTCCTCCGCATGGGCTATCGCCATCGTGGTCCATCTGCACTATGATCCGCCATGACCAATTTCCACTGGTCGAGGGCATGGGAAAAAGAAAATTTACCGCTGAACAAGCGCGCGATGCGTTGTTGGCGACCGGGTTCGAGATGCTGCAAAGCGTCGGTCCCGCGGGAGTCGCAACGGTTTCGCTGGCAGAAGCAATTAATCGATCGGGTGTACCGCGCCCGTCCGCATACCGAGTTTTCGGTGGCGGCGAGCTCGACCCTCAGGGAGCGTTCCAAGAACAGCTCGTCCTGAAGGTCATCGAGCTCGAACCGGGTATGGACCTCTCGGTGCTGGAACGCGCCGTCAGTCCATTCCTTGAGCGTGCGAACGATCCGGATGATCCTCCGTCGGCCGACGAGCTGACCGAACTCCTCGTCGAGACGGTTCGAGTCAGCGCCGACGTGATCATCGACTTCATGCTGAGCGACACCAAGAGTGGCGTCTATCTGTCAGCAATGGCGCTGATTCGCACCGGCACGGACTCCAAACGCATCGAAGCGGCAATCGCAGGACACCAAGACCGGGTGGCGGCGAGCTATCAGGGCTACTACCGGGACCTGCTGAGCGCGTTCGGACTGCGTCTTCGTCCAGGCTGGAGCGACACGGATCTCTTCACGGTGTTCAACGACGCGACCTTTGGGGCCGTGCTCGCAGCTAAGGCGTCTTCAGAGTCTTCGGCTCCGAACAACACGTCTTCGTGGCTTGCCGCGACCTTCATTGCGTTGACGGCGTTGGCGACCGAACCGGATCCCCGACGCGTTGTGTCAGCGAACCCGCTGGCCATGATGTCGGTGAGTCCCGGCGAGCTCCTCGCAACCGTCTAGGCCTTGCCGCGATCACTGCATTGCTAGGTCGGTAGGATGACTCCTTCGTCCTTGACGAAGGAGTCATCACCATGTCTGTCGCGACGCTTCCCCCCGAGCTGCGCCTGACCCATCTCAAGCAACTCGAAGCTGAGGCGATTCACATCATTCGTGAAGTCGTCACCCAGTTCGAGCGGCCTGTGATGCTGTATTCAATCGGCAAGGACTCCTCGGTCCTGTTGCACCTGGCGCGCAAAGCGTTCCACCCCGGGCCGATTCCGTTCGCGCTCCTTCACGTGGACACCACGTGGAAGTTTCGGGAGATGATCACGTTCCGCGATCGGATCGCCGAAGAACTCGGCATCGAGCTGATCACGCACTCGAACCCCGACGGCATTGCCGACGGCATTAACCCGTTCGATAATGGGTCGCAGAACTACACGACCATCATGAAGACGCATGCGCTCAAGCAGGCGCTCGACGCGGGTCGCTTCGACGCCGCATTCGGTGGCGCTCGTCGAGACGAAGAAAAGTCTCGGGCCAAGGAGCGCGTCTTCTCGTTCCGCGATCGCAACCATCGTTGGGATCCGAAGAACCAGCGGCCCGAGCTGTGGAGCCTCTACAACGGCCGGGTCAACAGTGGCGAAAGCATCCGGGTCTTCCCGATCAGCAACTGGACCGAACTCGACGTTTGGCAGTACATCCACCTCGAGAACATCGAGATCGTGCCGCTGTATTTCTCCGCGGTCCGCCCGGTCGTTGACCGCAACGGCGTGCTGATCATGGTCGACGATGATCGGTTCCGATTCGAACCGGGCGAAGAGCCCGAGATGAAGTCGGTGCGCTTCCGCACGCTCGGCTGCTACCCGCTGTCGGGTGCGGTCGAATCAACGGCGACGACCCTTCCCGAAATCATCCAAGAGATGCTGCTTGCAACGCGCAGCGAACGAGAGGGCCGAGTGATCGACTACGACCAGTCGGGCTCGATGGAAGAGAAGAAGCGCGAGGGGTATTTCTAATGACAGAGTCCCCGAGCAAGTTCGGAGCGCAGCGAGGAACTTGGTTAGTGAACGAAGTGAACG
>CALDGN010000140.1 GCA_937942965.1 uncultured Acidimicrobiales bacterium
CTCGTCAACGTCGTCGGCTCGGTGATCATTCAGGCCCGGCGCCCATTCCGGCGCGGCGATCAAATCAAGTCCGATGACTTCGAGGGCACGGTCATTGACATCACGTCGACCTCGACCGTGCTGCTGAGCTACAACGGCGAAGCGATCCACATCCCGAATGCACTCATCCTCGCCCACCCGCTCATCAACTGGACCCACGAGCCAGTGCGCCGCTCGATCATGCCGATCACCGTGCCGTACGGCTGCCAGTTGCCCAAGGTCCTGCGTGAGATCGGCAAGGCAGCCCGAGAGATGTTGGGCGACGACAACCTGCCTCCTGCAGAGGCGCTCGCCACCGGGTTCGGCCACCACGGCATCGAAGTCGACCTGCGCTATTGGCACTACTCGGACGAACTTGAGTCACGGGTTGCGCAAAGCCAGGTTGCGGTCGCGGTCGACATGGCGCTGCGCAATATCGGCGTGACGATCCCGTTCCCTCAGGTCGTGATGCACACCGCCCCAGTCGATCCGGCCGAAGACGACGACACCAGTTCCGAGCGCTAGCTCACTCCCACGGGAAGTGTTCGGGCACCGGCTCAGCCCGAGGCAGATCGCCGACGCCTGGAATCGTCTGGTCGAAGTCGACCGAGGCTCCAGTCATCATGCCCGACTCGTCTGAGGCCAAGAAACAGATGCCGCGTGCGACCTCTTGCGGCTTGAGGATGCGACCCGTCGGCTGTGAGGCTTCGGCCGCTTCGAGCCAGTTGTCCGGCGCATCGTGGAAGCGCTTCTGCACGTCGTGTTCGGCCGGCGTATCCATCCAACCCGGGTTGATCATGTTGACCCGAATCCCTTCGGTCATGAGCGAGAATGCGGCGTTCTTGACCAGCGCCTCGAGCGCATGTTTCGACGCTGCGTAGGGCCACAACACGGCGTTGGCGCCGTGGTGCGCAATGCTGCTGACGAGCACCATCGTGCCGCCGCTGCCCTGCTGCTTCATGCGCCTGGCGCACGCGGTCACGAGCAGGCCAGGCATCTTGACGTTCATGCCGAGCATGGCGTCCCACATCTCGGCGGTCGTGTTCCAGACCGTGCCCCGCCAGGTTGCGGCCGCACAGTTGACCAGGGCATCAACGCGGCCGAACTCGCTGTCGAGCGCGGCCATGACCTGGCCGACGCCAACATCGGCGCTCAGGTCGGCGCTCACGAAGCGAGCCGTGCAACCGTCGCTGGACAAGCGCTCTGCGGCGGCTTCGCCCTTGGCAACGTCGCGCCCCACGATGAGGATCCCGGCCGCACCTCGGGCTCGCATGAGCTCGGCGGTCGCATAGCCCAGGCCCTGGCTACCGCCGGTGACGAGCGCCACCCGGCCGTCGAACCGGGCGTGGCCGAAGGGCTGGGTGGGGTCGAGTGTCTGATCCACGAGTGATTGTCCTTAGGGCTTGCGGGCGGGTTCGATGGCGGTGACATAGTCGACGAGGCGGGCCGCGACTTCGAATGCGAGGTCCGGGTCCTCGAGATCGGGCTCGAGCCAGACTTCGCTGACGCGACGCCATCCGTCGGCGCCGAAGAATCGTCCCACCTCGGCTTCGTTACCGAGCGACTTACGCCACGCCTTTGCTCGCGTGTTCAAGAGGTCGATGACGGCTTCGTTCTTGTCTTCTTCGCGGTGTTCGGCATGGAAACCGACCTCGAGCGCCATGCCGTCAGTGCCATCGACATGGCGGCGCGCAAGAAGTTGCGCTTCGAAGTGTTCGCGGCCAGCCTTTTCGGTGTCGAACCAGACCTTGATGCCGCGCCGGTGCCAACGGCTGCGAAAGACACCGAGCTCACTTGGCGTCATCGACCGGGCGACCTCGCCCACCTGCTCGAAGAGCGGCTGTTCCATCGTCGGCGAGACTAGCGCCCAACGGTTCGGGCCCTGGGCGCCATGCAGGGCTCGCCCATGCGGTCCCAGCACGCGGGCCGTGTCACACTCGGCGAGTGTCAACGCAGGGGGTTTCGCCACGAGAAGGGTTCGCTGGCTGGACCGTGGTCGCGGCCGCGTTCATGGTCTTGTTCGTCGTGTACGGACTGCAGTTCAGTTTCGGCACGTTCGTGGACGCCGTCAGCGAGGACACCGGTTGGCCAGAGGGCCGAATCCAACTGATCTTTGCGTTCTACGTATTCGGCTACAGCGCGCTCTCGGCGGTCTCGGGTCACCTCACTGATCGACTCGGGCCATCTCGCGTCGTCGGCATTGGTGCGGTGATTCTCAGCATTGGCTATCTGCTGTGGGCGGGTTCGTCGTCGCTGTGGATGGTGCTGCTCGGTCTCGGCATCGTGGCCCCGATCGGCATGAGCGCCTCGTGGGTGCCGTGCAACGCAACCGTCGTGCGCTGGTTTGTGCAACGACGCGGCCTTGCCCTCGCGCTCACCACTGCGGGCGGCAGCCTGGCGAACATCTTGGTACCGCCACTCGCCGCCGTGATGATCGAAGCGTGGGGCTGGCGTGCTGCGTTGCGGACCATGGCGATCATCGGCGGCGTCGTGATGGTCGCCGCATCGACCCGGATGCTCCGAGACCCCGAATCGATCGGGCAGCACCCGGACGGAATCCCCTCGACCGTGCCCGCGTCCGAAGAGTTCGGGCTTGCTCCAAGCGAGGCGATGCGGACTCGGGCGTACTGGCAGATCCTGGTGATGTACGCCTTGTCATTCACGGTCGTGTTCGTGCCGTTCGTGCACATCAGCCGCTTCGCCGTTGACCTGGGCGTCGGGAGCGTGACCGCAGCGACGGTGATCTCGGCGATCGGCGTCGGTGGACTGCTCGGGCGACTCATCGCCGGCCCTGCATCGGACCGGTACGGACGTACCCCGGTCGCGGTCACGGCGTTCGGCCTCGAAACGCTGGCCTTTCTCGCGATGGCGGCCGCTCCTGGGCTCGGGCTGCTCTACCCCGCCGCCATCGGTTTCGGTCTTGCCTACGGAGCGACGGTGACCCTGCTTCCTGCGCTTGTCGGCGACCACTTCGGCCGGGCGCATGCTGGGTCGATCGTTGGGCGAGTCTTTGCGACTGCCGGAGCCATGGCGGCTGTCGGGCCGTATGTCGCCCAACTGCTCGTCGAGGCGCTCGACAGCTTCCGGCTCGCGTTCGCGCTGTCCGGCGGCGCCAATGCCGCAGCGTTACTGCTTGCGATGCGTTTGCCGGTGCCGGCAAGGCGTGCTCAGCGGACGAGCGAGTCCGAGACGACTGC
>CALDGN010000141.1 GCA_937942965.1 uncultured Acidimicrobiales bacterium
ACCAGGTCGAATCCCGGCTCGTCGCGGCGCTCAACCCATAGGCGTTCGAAGTACTCGAGACATTCGCGCAGCTCTTGGCGGCGCTGCGATCCGGACTCGACGATGCCGCCCGGCTGGGGAATGGCGGTTACGACATCAGACCAGCGGGTGAGTTTGTACCGGTCTTCGAGCGGGAAGTCGAAGAGCGTGGCCAACAGGAGCGTGGTCAGTTCGATCGAGACGTCTTCGACCCAATCGAAGGTCTGGCCTTCGGGCAGCGAATCGAGGACCGAAACGGTCCGTTCGCGAATCAGGTCATCGAGGTTGCGGAGGCTGCTCGGCGCCGAGATGCCGCGCACCGTTTTGCGCTGCTCGGTCTGATCGGGCGGATCCATGCCGATGAACGAGGCGACGTTTTCGAAGCTCTCTGGGATCTTGGCGTCGGCACGAGGACCGATCGTGATGCCCTTGGCCGACGAGTAGGTCTTCCAGTCGCCGTCGACCGCTCGAACGTCTTCCCACTTCGTCACCGACCAATAGCGGCCGGCCGAACCGAGTTCGTTGAAGTGGACGGGGTCTTCGCTGCGCAGCCGGGCGAAGTGTTCGTGCCAACGGTGCTCTCGGAACAGATGCGGGTTGAGTGGATTGATTTCTTCGAGGGGCATGTCTGCGGCTTCGCCGACATCGCCGCCGAAGATTGCCTGCTCCATCTCAGGACTGCGGGCAGGTGCCCGTGAGAGCCAGGCCTCGCGATCGATCGTGGTGTCGCTCATCGTCCCTCGCATCCACGGCCGCAACGGCCGAGCTCAACGTTGCCATCGACGCTAGTGCACGGCCCGATTTCGACAATGACCGATGTTCGTCGCCGTGCATGTGTGGTTCAGTTGCGCCGGGAGAACCAAGATGGACGCGTGGATCTGATCGTCGTCGGACTGGTTGCGCTCATCACCGCGATCATCAGCGCGGTCGCCGGGCTCGGCGGCGGAATCATTCTGCTCGCCGTGCTTGCCCAGTTCCGGGTCCCGATTGTGGCGATCCCAATCCACGGGGCAATCCAGCTCGTCTCGAACGGGTTCCGGACGGTGCTGTTGCGGCGTGACATCAACTGGTCGGCGGTTGCGTACGGCTCGATCATGATCGTCCCCGCTGCGCTTGTCGGTGTGCAGGTCGCCTCGTCGCTTCCCGCCGACGCGACCAGGGCCGCGATGGCCTGCTTCATCCTGATCGCGGCGTGGCGTCCTGGCTGGCTGGGGTGGGACCGGCCAGGCCGGACAGAGCGCGGCCTGATTCCTGTCGGCGCGCTCTCGGGGTTCTTGTCTGCAACGGTCGGAGCGAGCGGGCCGGTCGTTTCGCCGTTCTATCGAGCGCTCACCGTCAGCCACCGGGCGTTCGTCGCGACCGCAGGTTGCACCCAGGTCCTTTCACATCTGGCCAAGCTCGGCGGGTTCGCGATCGACGGGTTCAACCCGCTTGACGAAATCGCCCTGATCTCCGTCGGTATCGGCGGCGTGCTGGTCGGCACGTTCATCGGAACGCGTCTGCTCCACAAAGCAAACGAGCGACTGCTCGCCCAGCTATTCCGAGTGACGCTGACGGCACTCGCCATTCGCCTGCTCATCGTCGCGTTGCTGTAGCCGGATCAGCGCACGTCGCGGCTAGGCGAGTAGGACCGACGGGTCGAAGAAGCCGAGCCCTCCGCCGTAGTCGGCGTCGAAGCCGAGCCGGCTACGCACCTCGGGTGGCAGCGCCAGCGCGTCGGCCAGTGGAACCGACACGTGCTGGTTCTCTTCTTGGCGGAGCCAGCCGAGGTTGTAGGTGAGGATCACGCCGTAGCGCCAGTCATCGTGCGTGCTGTTGGCGCCACCGCCGTGGAGCGTGCCTCCGAGCCAGAAGAGAACCGATCCAACGGCCATCTCGGCTCGGACGATCTCGTCCGGTGCGGCGATCCGGTCGACGGGCCAGCGATGACTTCCCGGTACAAGCTGCGTTCCGCCGTTGTCGGCAGTGAAGTCCGATACTGCCCACATCGTCGCAAGAATCAGATTCGGGCGAGGCGGTGTCCAGTACGGGTAGAGGTCTTCTTCGCGGTGCAGGATCTGGTCTCGAGCGCCCGGCCCGATCTCGAGCGCAGCCGAAACGTTGAGCTGCCACTTCTTGGAGTTCGGAAGCAGATGGCGGTCACCAAGCGCATCGACCGTTGGGTGCATCATCAGTTCTCGGACCGTGGCCGATCGATGTGGCAGCGCGATGACGCGGTGGGTCTTGCCGGGATAGAAGTCGGTCGGGTCGTCCTCGCCTGCCTCGGCTGCCTCGACGTGTTCCGTCAGCTCGGAGCGAACCGCAGCCATCTGCTCGGGCGTTGCCAGATCGCGCACAACCAGGCAGCCGGCCTGGTCGAGCAGTTCGTACATGGCGTCGGGCGACTCGCCAGGATCGCATACGGGAATCGTCGCTACCACGGGGTTACCTCAGTCTGGGCCATCAACCGCTGAGTCTGGGGGCTGGTGCGCCCGGACGCAAGCGACCGGTGGACTACGTTCGGCCCGTGGACCGTTGGATCGTCGTCGGAGCTGGATCGGCTGGCTGTGTACTTGCGAACCGGCTGTCCGCAAACCCAGAGCGGCACGTCACGTTGCTTGACGACGGCCCGGATTTGACCGCCGACAGCGTCCCAGCAGGCATCAGCGGACCAAGCTTCTTCGAGGCGATGGACGAGCCCGGACGGATACATGCCGATCTGCTCGCTCGTCGCAATGCGGTTGCCGAACCATCGCTGTATCAACGCGGCCGCGGCGTCGGCGGCTCCAGTGCGGTCAATGCCATGGTTGCGCTGCGGGGAAACGCCGACCTGTACGCCAGCTGGGGCTGGTCCGATGTCGACGAGGCGTGGGATCGGGTCGCCATCGAGACCTCGGTCGCTGATCCCGACGAGATCGGCGCCGTCAACCGAGCGCTGTTGGCAGCTGACTCGACGGCCCGGTTGGTCCCGCTGACCCGCCGCAACGGCATGCGGATGACTTCAGCCGAGGCCTACCTGTGGCCGGTCCTCGATCGACCCAACCTTGTCGTGAAGCCCGATGCCACAGTGGACTCGATCCTGATCGACAGCTCGAACGCTGCAGCTGGTGTTCGTCTCGAGGATGGCGCCGAGCTCCACGCCGACCACGTTGTGCTCAGCGCTGGGGCGATCCACTCCCCCACGATCTTGCTGCGCTCGAACATCGCGACACCAGGGATTGGCGATTCGTTGCAGGACCATCCGGCGGCCGTCTTCACGCTTGGCATCAACGTCGACGTTGCGCAAAACCAACGGGGCTTGGCGATCGCGGCGTTGCTTGAGACGCAAGTGAAGGGTCCGTTCGGGACCGACCTCGTTCAGCTCCTGCCGATGGATTCGGTCGGCGTTACCCAAGAGACCGCCGGCCTTGCCGCGATGATGGTTGCGCTCATGACGCCGACGAGCCGGTCGGGTTCGGTGCGTATCGATGGCGAGGGCAAGCCGGTCGTTGATTTCAAACTGCTCGGCGATGAGCGAGACGTCCAGGCACTGGCAGCCGGCGTCGAGTACGCGCTGGAGGTACTGAACCGGCCCGCATTCACCAGCATCATCGATGCAGTCTTCATCGACGACATCGGCACAACGTCAGCAGCCCTCGACAGCCATGACGCGATCGCGGCATGGCTTCGAAAGGCCGGCGGCGACTACGTGCACGCAACGAGCACCTGCGCGATGGGCACGGTGGTCGACGAGCGGTTCGCCGTCCGTGGCGTCGACAACCTGTTCGTCTGTGACGCGTCGGTCTTCCCGACGATTCCCGACGTCAACACGCACCTGCCGACCACGATGCTGGCGGAGAGGTTCTGCCTCGACCGAGAGCGCAGCGCTCACCAGTAGCTCAGGCCGTCGACTGGACGACGCTGGTGTTCAGTCCGAGGTGGAGCGAGCTGCGCTGTCGGCGATGGCGAGCACTCGGTACATATCACGTAGCACCGGCTTCTCGATGAGCTTGCCGTCGATCACCACGAGCCCCGTGTCCGCGGCCTCGAAGGTGTCGATGATCCGACGGGCTTCGGCGATCTCGTCATCGCTCGGTGTGAACACCGCGTTCAGGGCCGCAATCTGCTTGGGGTGAATGGCGCCCTTGCCCGAGAACCCGAGCTCTTTCGCTTGTCGGGCGGCGACCACCATGCCGTCGAGATCTTCGAGATCGAGGTACGGCACGTCGATCGCATCGATGCCGGCCGAGGCGGCAGCATGGACCACACGTGAGCGGGCGTAGAGCAGCGGCTCCCACGCGTTCGCGCAGCGCAGCTCGGCGGCCATGTCAACACCGCCAAAGAACAGTGCGTTGATGCGAGGCGAGCAGTGGGCAATGTCGTAGGCCGCTTCGAGCGCCTGATTGGTCTCGATAATGATCTGTAGCTGCGTCGTGTGTCCGCGCTCGGTGAGCAGGCCATCGAGCCACACGACCTCGTCAGGGGTGCGGACTTTGGGCATCATCAGCACGGGCGGCGGCGTGTCCGTTTCGAGCACGGCGGTCACGTCGGCGAGACCGAACGATTCACGCACGCTGTTGATCCGGACGACGCACTCAACGTCAGTGTCGGCGTGAGCGGCTTCGGTGAAGAGGCTCAGTCCGCGTTCACGGGCAGCCTCTTTGTCCTTGGGCGCCACGCCATCTTCGAGTTCGACACACACGATGTCGGTCCCCGACGCGAGTGCCTTGGGAAACATGTCCGGGTTGAGCCCCGGCGAGAAGATGAAGGTCCGGCGCGGCCGGACGGAGTCCGTGGTCAGAGTCACGTGAGGGGTCGCCCTTCGGCTTCGAGTCGTCGGTTCAGTACTTGGCGGACGCGCAGGCCTGCGCCGTCGGCGGCGAGGCCGATCTCGACGGCTTGTTCGCGGCGCGGGTCGAGTTCGAGTTGGGCTTGCATGCGTTCGAGCAGGTACTTGTCTTCGTCAAACGCTTCGACCACGTTCTTGCGAGACAGCTCGACGGCATGGTCGGGCACCTCGGCGATGTCGAACGCTGCGGCCCAGTAGTAGTGGGTTCGCCCACGCAGGCCAGGTGTAACGATGTGGCAGCCGCGCATTAGGAACTGGTCACGGGCTCCCGGTTCTGGCTCGGGATCGGTCACGTGCCAGTCGGAGAAGGACACGGCAAGCGAGGCCATGGTGCCGACCTGGGTCCGGGCGACGGGCTTGTCTTCGCTGAAGCCCATGGCGTGGCAGAACAGCGGGCTGAGTGGCGCCGGGTCGAACGACTGGCGATAGGTGATGACGTCGCCTTCGATCGAGGACTTCGGGATGCTGTCCCAGTCGTTCTGTTTGAACGTGGTCGCATGCAGGAATGGCAGGTGCGTCAGGTCGAGGACGTTCTCTCGGATCAACACCCAGTTGCAGGCGACGTCGTAGTACCCGATGATCGCCGTCCAGTCGGGGTCGGTCGTATAGCCCATGTCGACGGGCGGTTCGTGATCGTCGATGGCAGCCGGGTCGCCCATCCAGATCCAAACGAATGCGCCGCTCTCGCGCACCGGATAACTGGCGATGTCGCTGCCAGCAGGGATCTTGGACTGCGTCGGCACGAGCGTGCATGTTCCGTCGGAGCCGAATCGCATGCCGTGGTACGGACACACGATCTGGTCGCCGTCGACCCGGCCCTCCGACAGCGGGGCCCACCGGTGGGGGCAGCGGTCGTCGAGCGCGACGGGCGTGCCGTCTTCGGTTCGGTAGAGCACCACGGGCATCTCGAGGATCCAGCGAGCGAGTGGCGTGGTCGTGATCTCGTCGGTTCGAGCGGCAACCCACCACATGTTGCGGGGATAGTTGTCGCCGAGGAATCCGTTGCTCAGTCGTTGACTCATGCTGACTCCTCGGTCTCGTTGAGTGCCGCAGCCAAGGCCTCGGCCTCTTCGGGTTTCATGCCGTAGCTGTGATCGTCGTCGGGGAAGACACCGGCATGCACGTCGGCGACGAAGTCGGACAGCGCCTGGGTGGCGACTTCGTTGACATTGCCGTAGCGCTTGGCGAACTTCGGCTTAAACGTGTCGAACGCGCCAATCAGGTCGTAGGCATTGAGGAGCTGACAGCACGGTGACGAGCCCGCGCCGATCGAGAAGGTGAAGATGGACACCGCGTCGTCGACGGCCTTTCCGACTTCGCGTGGTACAGCTTCGACCTCCATGCCAATGGCGCCCGCTTCTTCGATCGCTCGGGCGTGATCGATGATCTCGAGCGCGTCTGCAGCGGTGCGGCCTTGGGTCTTGAAGCCGCCCATGCGATGCACCTGGTGCGGGATGAGTCCGACGTGGCCCATGATCGGCACGCCTGCATCGGCGACCGCTCGGATGATCGAGAACTTGTCTCGTCCGCCTTGGAGCTTGAGTGCGTCGGTGCCGGACTCTTTCATCATGCGCAGTGCGTTGACGACGGCGATCTCTTCAGTGGCGTACGAGCCGTAGGGCATGGCCGTGATGCAGAACGTGTCGGGTGCGCCGCGGCGCACGGCCTTGGTGTGGTCGATCATCTGGTC
>CALDGN010000142.1 GCA_937942965.1 uncultured Acidimicrobiales bacterium
CGTCGTCGCCGGATACTCGACATCGGCGTCGTCGACGCCTCGGTCCGCATAACGACCGCGGTAGATGTGCTCGGACTCATGTCGAGCGACACGGCCCCGGAGCAACGCACGGTCCTCTTCAGGCAACGTTGCATAGGCCGCTTCCATGCTCGCGAACAGCGTGTCGCCACCGCCGCCTGCTGGCGGTTGGTGGATCTGCAGCATCGTGGCCATGGGCGGCCGCTTATCGCATGACACATCGGTATGCCAGCCGTTGCCGTTTGCGACCGGCGAATCCCGATGGGCATGAATGACGAACACCGCGCCGTCATGACCTTCGCCCGGAGCCGCGGGGTGCCGGTGGAGCGGGCCGAACCGTCGGGCGAATGCGGTATGCGCTCGGGCGTCGAGCGTTGTCTGGTTGCGGAAGAAGATCACGCCGTGACGCAAGAACGCCGCATGGATCGCTTCGAAGGTCGCATCGTCAACGCCGGCTGCCAGATCGACGCCTCGGATCTCAGCACCGAGCACCGGCGACACCGGCACGACCTCGATTGCGTTGCCATCGGTACGGGCAGTGCTCATCAGCCGAGGCTAGTTCTGACCCGAGCGCTGACGCGGCGAAGCCGGCCTCTCGTGCGACAGGCCGGCTTCGGGGTGGGGGGATCAGGTGCGCTAGCTGGCGATGGCGTCCAAGACGTTCATGCGACCGGCACGGCGGGCCGGCAGCAAGGCTGCGAGCAGTCCAGCAACCGAGGCGATGACGACCAGGGTGATGATCTGGCCACTTGGGATCGCCAGTGCGTCGGCGAACGATGCGGGCAGCGCCTCGACCATGAGCCAACCGAAGCCGATCCCCATAGCGACGCCGAGCACTGCGCCGAAGGCCGCAATGACGGCCGACTCATAGCGGATCATGCGGCGGACGCCGCGGCGAGACATGCCGACGGCCCGGGCAAGCCCGATTTCTCGGGTCCGTTCGCTGACCGACAACGCCAACGTGTTGGCGATGCCGATGAGGGCGATGACGACCGCCAAGGCGACCAGTGCATTGAGGACCGACAGGATCTGGTCGATCAGCCCTTCCATGCGTTCCTGGAACTCACTCGCCGTCTCGAGCTCGCCCTGCGGGTAGCGCTCTTCGATCCGGTCGATGGCGGCAGCAACAGCCGTCGCATCAGCACCAGCGGCTGCGCTAAACGCAATCCAGGTCTCGCTAGCCACGACGCCAGCGGTGTTGTAGACGGCGACGTCGACGAGCCAGTCCTCGGCGATGAGCGAGTCCTCGTCGAAGATTCCGCTGACGGCGAGGTCGACGGTGGCGCCGTTGTTCAAGGTGGCGGCGAAGACGTCACCGATAGCGACGCTGTCCTCGTCGGCCAAGGACCGGCTGACGATTGCCGACGACGTTGGGTCGCCGAAGCCACCCTCGGAGATGTCGAGGTCGAACAGGGTCGGCAGTGCATCGAAGCTGGCGGCAGTGACATCGACGACCTCGTCGTCGACCTGCATCTGCGAATTGCGGAAGCCGGTGACGGCGCCAAGCGCCGGATCGGCTTCGAGTTCCTCGACGACCGAGGTCGGGAAGCCAGCGTCGGCGACTTGGTCCGTCAACAGGTAGTCGGCCATGACGGACTCGTCGAGGGCGCTACCAAGTTCGGTCTTGACCGACTCACCGACAACCAGTGCCATCGAAACCACGGCCAGCCCGATCATGAGTGCAGCTGCGGTCGTTGCCGTGCGTCCGGCCTGGCGCCGAGCGTTGCGGATGGCGAGACGTCCGGGCATGCCGAGGCGCTCAAAGACCAGCCCGAATGCCGAGGCGATCGGTCCGACGAGTCGAGGGCTGATCGCCGTGACGGCGCCGAAGATGGCGATGGCACCAATGGCCAGCATCGTGATCATTGCGGTCGTCGACCCGCCACCAGCGATGCCGACGGCGACACATGCCGCGCCGATTGCGGCGAGTGCAATGGCAACGATCGTGCGGGTGCGTGAGGTTTCGGAGCGTCCAGCAGCTCCGGTCCGCAGTGCTGCCAGAGCCGGAACACGAGCAGCGTTGCGGGTCGGCCACCAGGCCGAGATCAAGGTGACGCCGACGCCGACGGCGAGCGCCACGAGGATCGTGCGGGTTGCGATCACGATGTCGTAGTCCGGGAAGGTGAGTCCGAGTGCGTCGAACAGTGCGGTGAGGCCAGCGGCAACGCCGATGCCTCCGGGGATGCCGATCGCCGAGGCCAGCAGGCCGATGGCGCCGGCCTCGCCCATCGCGCCGCGACGGAGCTGGTTGGCGTCGGCGCCGACGAGGCGCAGCAGGCCCATCTCACGGGTGCGTTGCGCCAAGACGATGGCGAAGGTGTTGCCGATGATGAAGATCGAGACGAGCAACGAGACGCCGGCGAAGCCGAGCAGGATGCTCTGGATGATGTCGATCTGGGTGTTGAACTCTGCGGCGGTCTCTTCTTCGATGGTCGCTTGCGTGAGGACCTCAACATCGGTCAGCGCTCCGCCGACGAGGGCGGCGGCCGAATCGATGTCAGCGCGGGCGCTGTCGGTCAACGCAACGGCGATCGAGTCGAAACCCATGGTGCCGAACAGGGCGTCGGTCTCGTTGGCGTTCATCGCCATGAGCGTTGCGCCGAGTGTTTGGTTGTCGCTGCCGAATCGAGTCAGTCCGCTGAGCGTCAACTCGTGTCGGCCGGTGCCCGTGAGCACGGTGTACGCATCGCCGATCTCGAACCCGTGCCGATCGGCCGAGCCGAAGTCGATCACGAACTCGCCGAGCTCTGGCGCTTCGCCTTCGATCAGCGTGAACGGGGAGAACCCCGGTGCGTCACTCCACGAGAATGCGAGCTGAGGTGGTCCTGCACCGGGGATCTCTTCGCCCGCAGGAGTGATGGGCCGGACCGAGTTCTCGGGTGCTTCGACGAAGCCAACGGCATCGACGACACCGTCAACGGCCAGAACTGCAGCGACATCGTCGTCGTCGAGCGATCCGATGATGCCGAACTCGTCGAGTGGGCGAACCTCAAGGTCCGTGCCAGCGACGATGTCGGTGGTGAGGTCGCCGAAGGTCCGGCGAAGGCCGTCGCCGAGCACAAAGGCCGAGACGACGAAACTGACGGCGAGCACGACGCCGAAGGTGGTCATTGCGAACCGGCCAGAGTTGGCTCGCAGGTTGCGGATGGTGAGTTTTGCGATCATTGGATGCTCCCTAAGTTCAAGGCGTATGCGGCAGTGGTGCAGGTGTGTGGCGCGGTGTTCGCTGTGCAGGCCGGGCGTTCAGTCGCCGAGGTTCCGCATGCGGTCGAGGACGTTGTCCGGTGTCGGATCGATGAGTTCGTCGACCACTCGGCCGTCCGCAAGGAAGACAACCCGGTCGGCGTAGCTCGCAGCAACGGGATCGTGCGTCACCATGACGATGCTCTGGCCAAACTCTCGGACGGCCTGGCGCATGAACTCAAGGATCTCGGCACCGGTACGGCTGTCGAGGTTGCCGGTCGGTTCGTCGGCGAAGATCAGTTCCGGGCGACCAGCGAGGGCGCGAGCAACAGCGACACGCTGCTGCTGTCCGCCCGACAGCTCGTTGGGCCGGTGATCGATGCGGTCGGCGAGTCCGACCGTGGCGACCACGTGCTCAAGCCAGGCCGATTCCACGCGGTTACCAGCGAGGTCGCTCGGCAGCGTGATGTTCTCGACCGCCGACAGCGTCGGAATCAGGTTGAACGCCTGGAAGATGAAGCCGAGCCGCTCGCGTCGGAGCGTCGTGAGCTCCTTTTCGCTGGTCGCCGTGATGTCGGTCGACCCGATGAAGACCGAGCCTTCGCTGAGGCGGTCGAGGCCAGCCATGCAGTGCATCAGCGTCGACTTGCCGGAACCCGACGGTCCCATGATCGCCGTGAAGCGGCTGGCTTCGAACGCTACGTCGACGTGGTCGAGGGCGGTCACACGGGTGTCGCCGTCGCCGTAGACCTTGGTCGCAGATCGTGCCGAAGCGGCGATCTGGGCCGTGGCGTCGAGGGTTGGAATGGTGGAGTTTTGAAGAGAGAGGTTCATGCCTCTCAACCTAAAAAATCAACCCTTGATGTTCGTCCGGCTCCGTGATGATCGCCGGGTGGCCCGAGCGGAGGGGACCGACCCTCGCGGCGGGTCCTCCGCTCGGAGGACCCACGCACGCTCGGTGGGTCGCCTGGAGGAGCGTTGCTCCTACGACCCCCAGGTTGATGCTGCTTAGAGCTCGGCGCCGAGTGGCGCGATGGCTTCCCAAGCCGCGTCTTTGTCGCCCAAGATGTTGAGCGCGACTTCGGTGGCGCCGGCGGCCTTGTAGCGCTCGAGGCCGTCGCGGATGGTCTGGGCATCGCCCATGATCACCATGTCGCCCGGGTTCTCGGCGCCTTCGCGGTCGAGCATCGCCCGGTACGACGGAAGCTGGCCATAGATCGCCAGGTCGGTGTTGGCCTGCGCCCGAGCTGCATCGATGTCGTCGGTGACCTGAATACCGACGCCAGCAGCGATCTCGGCGCTCTCGCCGATCGTCGGACGGATGTGGTCGCCGATGGTGACCGGGCCCGTCATCCACGTGATCGTGCCGCTGGTGCGGTCAGCGGCCAGTTTGAGCATCTTGGGGCCGAGCGCAGCCAGCATGACGCCGGCCGGTTCGGCCTTGACGTTGATCTGGGTACGAGCGGTCACGAACTCGCCTTCGGTGCTGACTCGTTGCTCGGTGAGCAACGGAAGGAGCGCATCGAGGTACTCGGTCATGTGGGTGTACGGCTTGCGCCATGGCACGCCGTAGACCATCTCGAGCACGGGCTCGTGGTTGGTGCCGATACCGAGCGTGAATCGGCCGCCGCTGATGTTGTTGATCGTCAGCGATTGCTGCGCCAGCGTCTGGGGAAGCGTCGTCTGCATCGCGACGACCGAGGTGCCGAGCTTGATTCGAGGGATCTCACGGCCGACGACGGCAAGCGTCGTCATTGGATCGGTATTCATGATCTGCGGCGCCCAGTAGCGATGCATGCCCTGGTCGTTGGCGCGGCTCGCATTGGCCACGGCGGTATCGATGTCGTTGGTGCTGTCGAACAGCGAGAGCTTCATGTCCGCAGCATTGCAGACCGAGCCCCTGAACCAAGGGTCTATGCGGCCGAACCGCCGGGTCGGATCGCGCCGGTCTCATAGGCAGCTACGACGGCCTGAACGCGGTCGCGAACGCCGAGCTTCATCAACACGCGACTGACGTGGGTCTTGACGGTGGTCTCACCCAAGAAGAGCGACTCGGCGATCTCTTGGTTGCTAAGGCCCTTGGCCATAAGCGACCAAACCTCGGTCTCACGTTCGGTCAGCGAGTCGACGGCCCCGGGAGCCGTGACGGGCTCGGCTGGCTGATGGCGGGCGAACTCTTCGATGAGTGTTCGTGTGACCGACGGAGCTAGCAGCGCCCCGCCCGCTGCGATCAAGCGAACAGCTCGGAGTAGCTCGTCTGCGGGGCTGTCCTTGAGCAGGAAGCCGCTCGCTCCGGCGCGCACGGCGTCGTACACGTACTCGTCGAGGTCGAACGTCGTGAGGACGAGCACACGAGTGTCGAGCGATTCGTCCTCGACGATCAACCGGGTCGCTTCGATGCCGTCCATCTCGGGCATGCGAATGTCCATAAGGACGACTTCGGGGCGATGCCGGCGAACGAGTTCGAGGCCCTCTCGCCCGTCGGACGCAGCCCCGACGACTTCGAGGTCGTCTTCGGCTTCGAGGATCATCTCGAAGCCAGTCCGCATCAACTGCTGGTCGTCGACGATCGCGACACGAGTCTTCATGCCGTGACCTTGGCCGGGATCGGCAGCGAGACGACCACCTGGTAGCCGCCGCCCGCACGAGGCCCAGCGGTGAAACTGCCGTTGTAGATCTCGACCCGTTCGCGCATGCCGAGCAGTCCGTGGCCGGTGCCGGTCGTGTCGGGCGAGGCAGCAACGCCGAGCCCGTCGTCAGCGACCTCGATATCGACGGCGTCGGCCGAGTAGGTGACGTGCACATGGGCCTTCGCCGGACGCCCCGCATGGCGCACAACGTTGGTCAACGCTTCTTGCACCACTCGGTAGCCGGTCAGCTCGAGGCCGGGCGGAAGTGGGCGAACATCGCCTTCGATGACGATCTCGGTCGCCACTCCCCCGTCGACCGCATGGGCTCGAAGCGCATCGAGGTCGTCAAAGCTCGGCTGCGGCTCAAGTTCGCGTCCGCCGGAACGTTCCCGGAGCACGCCAAGCATGCGCCGCATCTCGTCTGACGAATCGCGCCCGATCGATTCGATGGTCGTCAGCACTTCGCGGACCTTGGCAGGATCGCGGTCGACGAGCCGTTGCGCACCTTGGGCTTGGACGACGATCGCGCTCATGCCGTGGGCGACGATGTCGTGCATCTCACGGGCGATACGAGTGCGCTCTTCGACGGCGGCGAGCTCGGTCTTGGTCTCAAGATCAGCTTCGAGCGCTTCCGCTCGCAGTTCGAGCTCAGTGACGTACTGGCTGCGCTGATAGAGCGCCTCGCCGATCGCCGCCGCAGTGCCGTGGATGAGGAAGATGCCAATGATCGCGATCGCGGGAAGATCCTCGGTCGGAACGATCACGCCAATGGTCGCCACGACGGTGACCACGACCAACGCCGCTCCCACCACCTGCCAGACACGTCGCCGGCTAGAGCCGCCGTGGCGCGTTGCGGCAAAGAAGAGCAGGAGGAGAACGACGTCGGGGTCACCCGGATAGTCCCGGATCCAATACGTGATGATGAAGGCCGTGCAGATCGGCAGCGCAACGAGTGGTGCGCTGCGCCGCCACAGCAAGGTCGCGGCCGCAGCGATGACGAGCCCGTAGGCCAACCAATCGGCGCTGACCTCGCTGCCGTGCAACGGGACGAATCGTGCTGCGAGCGACCCGATCACGGCGAGGGTGACCGCCGCTGCGATCTCGAGGGCGCGTGCATGCGCCCGCATCCATGCGCTCGCCCGGTGCTGCCAATCCATGTGTCGAAACTACATCGCTCTCACCCGACGGTCGTCGGCCGGTCGAACGAAGTGCAGGGTCCTCCGATTGGAGGACCTCACGTACCTACGAGACAGTGACGTTGGCGGCTTCGGGGCCCGAGGGTCGAACGATTGGCAAGTCGTGTTGAATGGCGACCGGTTCGGGTTCGCCCGCTGAGGCGCTTGGCGTTGCTGCCGTGGGCTCGGTTGCGGCAGTTGCGATGCCTTGTTCAGAAGCACGAGCCTGCAGTTGGGCCTTGAGGCGCTCGATGGCTTCGAGCATGCCTGCGGCGTGTTGGCGCTTCTCTTCGGCATCGGACTCGGCGACCTGCAGGGCGTCTTCGGCCTTGGCTCGCATCGCCTCGGCCTCGCCCTTGATCTCTGCGGCCTCGGCACGCATCGCTTCGGCGTGCTCTTCGGCCCGCTCGACCATCTCTTTGGCTTGCTCTTCGCCATTCGAGATCAGCGCCCGCGCATCGACCAATGACTGGTTGACGATCTCAGTGATGCTGTCCTTGTATTTGGCACGATCAGCATCGACCGCCTCGATTCCGGCCTGAATCGCTTCTGCTTCGATCAGCTGCACGCGCGTCTCGGTCTCGGCGATGATCGACGCTTTGCGTTCCTCAGCCTCCGCGATGATCGCGGCAGCGCGTGTACGGGCAGCCTCGAGCACTTCTTCAGCAAGCGCTTCGGACTCGGTTGCCTTGTCCGCAGCCTCTTGCTCGATCTCGTCGCGCATTTGCTGTACGCGTTCTTGGGTTTGGTGAATGAGCTCGATCGAGCGAGCGCGCACCTTCTTGGCCTCTTCATTTGCCGCGGCGAGCGGGTCAGCCGTAGCCATCACGTCGCTCAAAACCGGAACCCTTCACCCGCGCCGGTCGCGACCGGCTCATTCCTGGTGAACATCGGCTGAGGCGGAGCCATCGCTGCCGCAGCGGCGGCCGCTTCCTGCTTCTCCATCTCGGCGAGCACATACTCGAGCAGCTGTAGCAGAGCGTCTTGCACCTGGCGCTGGTCGCGAGCATCGGTCATGAAGATCGGGACCTCGGCGGGCACATCAAGTGCCATCCGAACCTCTTCGAGGTCGTGCACCGGGCTGCCCTCGAACTGGTTGCAGGCCACGACGAATGGCATGCCACGGGATTCGAAGTAGTCGACGGCGCCGTAGCACTCGTCGAGGCGGCGGGTGTCGACGAGCACAATCGCTCCGAGCGCGCCGTCGGCGACGTCGTTCCACATGAACCCGAAACGGTCCTGGCCCGGCGTGCCGAAGAGGTACAGCACGAGCCCTTGTTCGACCGTGAGCTTGCCAAAGTCCATGGCAACGGTCGTCGTGGTTTTGGCCGCCACTTGGCTGGCGTCGTCGACCGCCATGCCGGCGGTCGTCATCGCTGCTTCGGTTCGAAGCGGTTTGATCTCAGACACTGCGCCAACGAGCGTCGTCTTTCCCACACCAAAGCCGCCGGAAACGACGATCTTGGCGGAGACAGGACGGGGCGCTGTCGGGTCAGAGTGAACGGATGCCATCGAGCAATCTCCTCACGATTGCAGCACCTTCGGTGGCTGCGGTTTCGTACTGTTCAACGTGACCGGATGCGGTCAGGTCGGCGACGAGGACACGAGCCACGCCGATCGGTTGTCGAATATTGACGGCGATCTCAGCGACCGAGAGTGGCTCGGCACAGAGGTCGACGACGAACGCGTGATCAGGGTTGAGGCCGTCACGGGGGCGTTGCGCGACCACCAGCGTCTCGATCGGGATATCACCCGCGGCGCCGACGGTTCGTCCGCCCGTGATCATGTACGGCCGGACGAAGGATTCTTCGGGCGCGTCCGCTGCAGGAGCGGTGTCGTCCATCAGAGTTCTCCTTCGCTTGATCTCACCCGTTCAGGGTGTTCTTGAGTCGGTGCACGAGCTCGGGCGACAAGACGGTGCCGACTCGCTCGACCATGAGCGCCATCTCGTAGCCGACGAGACCGAGGTCAGCTCGCTTGTCGGCGAGGACGGCGAGCGAGGAACCATCGGAGATAGTCGAGATGAACATGTGGCCGCCGCTCATCTCGATCAGCACCTGTTCGACGCTGTCCATGTTGAACATCTCGGCAGCGCCGCGGGTCAGGCTGGCAAGACCAGCAGTGACAGCCGCGAGCTGTTCCGCGTTCTGGCGAGCAGCGCCGCTCGACGAGGCCAAAAGGAACCCGTCGCTCGAAACGGCGATTGCCTCGAGCACGCCAGCGGTGTTGCTGGAGAACTGTTCGAGGAGCCAGTGGAACTGGTGAATCTCCTGGGTGGTGTCGATACTCATTGCGCGTCTCCTGGGGCGAGGCGGTCACGGGATTGATCGGGTTGGCCGGCTTCGGCACGGCCGGCTTCGACGCCTCGACGGAAGCGCAGGAGCGAGGCCTGTACGTCCTTCGGGCTGCGTTTCGGGGCGACGGGTTTCACCGGCGCGGCTGGTGCGGAAGTAGCGCCAGCGCGAGGGGCGCCTTCTTGGCCACGACGGCGTCGGCGGAAGCCAGATGGCGTGGTGTCGCCCGAGCCGGCGGTGCGAGCCGGTGCGGGTGCGGCGGTGCGGCTCCGAGGAGGGAGCGCAACCGGCTCGACGACCGGGCGAGCCGCTGGGGCTTGTGGCGTGAGCGGCGGCGGCACCAGTGGTGCTGCGTCCATGCGAGGCACTTCGGCGGGTGCCGCTTGCATTGGGGCTGCGGCGGGTGCTGGCGGCGCCTGGAGTGCGGCCTGCATTGCTGCGGGCTGCTCGGCCAGTGCATTGGCATCGAGCGGCGGCGGCATGCGCACGGGCTCCTGAGGCTGCATGCGGGCCGTCTGGTTGAGCGCCTGTTCGATGGCGTTCGGGGCGGTCGTCTGCTGAGCCACAGGCTGCGCGGGCTGGACCGGCTGGACCGGCTGGACCGGCTGGGATGGCTGGGATGGCTGGGATGGCGCCGCCTCGCCAGGGGCTTCCTTGCGGCGACGAGGCGCAAAGTTCAACGATGAACCGTTGGCATCGGCCTGCACCGGTGCAACCGCCTCGGCGAACGCACCCTCGACCGGAGTCGCAGCGGGCGCCGGTGCGGCGACGTGCGCCCCAAACGGAGCCTCGTTGACAGGAGCGACCGGAGGAACCGGCTGTCCCTGGACCTCGGGTGCGGGCGGAGGCATGACCGGCGCAGCTGGCGCCTGATCAGCCACGGGAGCGGCCGGCTCAACAGGGGCTTCAACAGGCGTTTCGGCTGGAGAAGCCGGCTCGACCGCTTGCAGCGACGCTTCGAGCGCTGCGATCTCGGCGAGCTCACGTGCCGTGTCATTGTCCGACGACGCCACATGAGTATCGGGCGACGCGTCAGCAAGCATGTCCGACGCGGGCTTCGCGGGAGGCTGGGCGACGATGATGTCGCCCGGCAGGTGCAGCTGGGCCGTGATGCCGCCATAGGGCGACTCGATCAGCTGCACATGGATGTCGTGGCGCTTTGCCAAGTGGCCAACCACGAAGTGACCGAGGAACGCCGACGGGGCACGGTCGAACTCAGCCGGATCGGCCAAGCGCGAGTTCGCGCTGACCAGGTCGGCTTCGCCCATTCCAATGCCTTGGTCGACGATCGCGAGCGCATAGCCAGTCGTGCGGACCCGGCCGTGGACCTGGATCTTCGACGTCGGTGGCGAGAACGATGACGCGTTCTCAAGCAGTTCGGCAAGCAAGTGAGCAACGTCGGATGCGACGCCACCCTCGATTGAGGCTTCGTCGACGGTGCCGAGCTCGATGCGGGCGAAGTCTTCGATTTCGCTGCCTGCGGCTTGGAGCAGCTGGTGCATCGTCACGGGCTGGCGGAACCGTCGAGGCGTTTCTTCGCCGGCGAGGACGAGCAGCGATTCTGCGTTGCGACGCATGCGCGTCGCCAAGTGATCGAGCTCGAAGAGGCGCTGCAGCGTGGCCGAGTCGGTCTCGCGGCTCTCCATCGAGTTGATGTGCTCAAGCTGACGGGTCAGCAGGTTCTGGTTGCGGCGACCCAAGTTGACGAACGTTGTCGCCACGTTCTTGCGACGCAGTCGAGCCTGCTGCGAAGCAAGGTTGGCTGCGGTCTGCTGGACGGTGTTGAACGAATGGGCGAGATCCTCGACTTCGTCGCCGGTGTCCAACACGAGCGGCGGGACTTCGGGAAACTCGTCATCGTCGCCGAGTTCGTCGATCTGAGCGACGACGTTTGGCAGCGTGACTTCAGCCGCTTCAACCGCAGCGTCACGCAGGCGAGCGATTGGTGCCACGAGACGGCGACCGAACAGCAAGGCGACGAGTGCGGCAATGGCCAAACCAGCCAGAGCGATCAGCACGAGCAGGATCGACAGGCCACGGCTGGTGTTTGCGACCTCGTCGGCCAGGCCTTCGAGCGGAGCGAGTGCGGCGAAAGCGACCTCGGAAGGCTGCTCGACGATCACGGTCCAGCTAAAGGCACGCAGGTCACGGTCCATGCCGGTGCGCATCGCAGCGAGCTGTTCGTTCACCTGGGCGAAGCCACCAACGAACTCGTCTCCGATCGAGAAGCCTTCTGGATGCAGCTCGTCGGCGTTCGGGGCGAGCGCCTCGGCGATACGACCGTTGGAGTAGACGGCGTCGGCGCTGACGTAGGCCGCGTTCATGATGTGGCTCGGATCGTTGTCCGAGGATGTTTCCGCGAGCAGGCGTCCGTCTGCGTCGAGGATGGCGACCTCGAAGTTGTCGTTCGTGCCGGTGAATCGGTTGGCGATGCCCTGCACCAGGGCGACGTCGAGCGACGCCTTGAGGACACCGACGGGCTCGCCGGCGTCTTCGATGCGCATGGCGACGTCGACGGCGAACACGCCTGCCGACGGATCGAAGTCAGGCTCGGAGACGTCGAGCCCTTCGGTCATCGCGATCTGCCACCATTCTTCGTCGCTCTGGACGAAGTCAGATGTTCGGTTCGAGTAATCGACGTTGAAGCCGTTGATGTCGGTGATGAAGATCTCTTTGATCGTCGGCGTGTTGACGACGATGTCTTGCAGGGCTCGTTCGATGCCGGTGCCCTGCGTGCCAAGACGTGGGTTGTCGAAGAACATGTTCTCGACGTCTTCGATTGGCATCTCGGACAAGCCGAGCAGGTTGGCTCGAGCGGTACCGGCTTGGGCGGCACGGATGAACGCGCCGTTGGTCGAGAACCCTTCCAGGTCGTTGAATCGCTCGTCGAGGAAGATCGCGATCTCTCGTGCGATCTGTTCCGAGGCGCCAGCGACTCGTTCGCCGACGACGTCCTCGCTGAGCGCAGCTCGGGCATCAGCGACCGACGTGTCGGCCGTGTCCGAGAGCGACGCGAGCGCGTATGCCGCGGCCCCACCGATGATGAGCACGGGGACGAGCACGACAAGCAACGTGCGTGAAAGGAGCTTTCCCCGAATTGTTGACCAGAACTTGCGTTCCACCTGGCCTCCTTGGCCGTAGGTTCCGCCTGCCAGGTTTCTGCACCCCGACTCAGGCACTCGTCCGATCGACCCCCATGCACCCCAGGTGAGATAAATCATGGCCAAATGGGCCGATCGTCCCAGCCCTGAACCCGCCGATGGTCAAATTCGGGGATCGGGGATCCTCTTTTGACCCAGATTCGGTGCGTGCGCGCTCGCGGCACCTAGGCAGGGCGGCGCACTCCAAATATCCCGCTCAGATGATGTGCGCTCGACGACGTGACCGGCGTCTCTGGCGGTTGTGTTCCGGGCGTGGGAATGTCAAAGCGTGGAACCCCCCAACTTGTCCACGTCCGCCCCGAGCTCGCCACTTGTGAACGAGATCGAACTCAGCGACCTGTGCCGCGACGCACCGTTCACCGAGCTTCATCGCCGAGTGGTCGATGCCCCGATCGAGCAGGTCTGGCCCGAGTGCCTTGCGGTCCAAGGCCACGATGTACGAACGCTCGGCCCACTGATGGCGATCCGCATGCTCCCGTCGCTGCTTCGGGGTCGCGGCACGGGCCCGCAAGGATCCACGAAGACCTTGCTCGACGAGTTCGCAGAGCACGGGTTTCGGCTCCTCCGTCAAGACGCGGCGCCGGTCGACGGCCGGGCCGTCGTCATCTTCGGAGCGGCCGGCAAATTCTGGTCCGTGTCCGAAAACGCGCCGATCTCGTTCGAGTCACCCGACGAGTTCCTCGCCTTCGACGAGCCCGACTACGCCGTTACCGCGGCCCGGCTCGAAGCCCGATCCATTGCCGGAGGGGCGACCCTGATCGAGACCGAGACCATCGTCTGGGGTACCGATGACCGTTCGGCACGCCGCTTCCGTCCGTACTGGACCTTGATTCGGCCCTTCAGCGGTCTGATTCGCCGCAGCTGGCTCGCCGGCATCGACCGCCGAGTGGCTCGCTAGCGAGACAGCGGATTACTCGAGTCGAGCGAGGTCTTGTTCGACGAGCGCATCGATCTGCTCTTGTGATCGACCGAGCTCGGCGAGGATCTCCGCCGTGTGCTCGCCGTGACCGGGGGCGTCGGCCGCTGGTTCAAGGCGCTCTCCGCCGAACCGCGCTGGCGGCTTCACCCGACGCATCGACCCCATCCGCTCGTGTTCGGTGATGTCGATCGAGTCGTTCGCTTCGTACTGCGGGTGCGCCCAGACCTCGTCGTAGTCGAGTGGACGTGCGGCGGGCACGTCGCTCTCGCTGAGCTTGCCGAGCAGGTCTTCGGTCGTGAAGTTCTCCATCGCCGCGGCCATCTCCGCCCGCAGCTCACCGATGTTGGCGATGATCTTTTCCATCGAGTTGAACCGCTCGTCGGCGAACAGGTCGAGGCGGTCGATCGCCGTCATGAGGCCGACCTGTTGTGCCTGGGTCGCCGCCGATACGCAGATGCCGCCGTCGGCGGTCTTGCTCAGGTCGTAGAGCATCTCGCTGAGCGGCGGATTGTGGTCGACGTCATCGTCGAGCAGCGTCTTGTGCATGAAGCCGTCCATGAAGATGAAGTACAGGCCGGCGTCCATCATCGAGAGATCAATGTTCTGGCCCTCGCCGGTCCGCTCGCGCACGAACAGCGCCGACGTCACGGCCTGACAGATCGTGTAGGCCGTGACCTTGTCGCACATCAGGCTGCGCATGAACTTGGGGCCGTCCTCGCTCCCCTGTCCTTGCACCGCGGCGAAGCCCGTCTGGGCTTGGATGATCGGGTCGTAGGCGGGTGCGTTGCTCATCGGCCCTTCGGTGCCGAAGCCGGACACGCCGCCATAAATCAGCCGGGGGTTGATTGCCCGAAGCTGGTCGGGGCCGATCCCGAGCCCGTCCATCACGCCTGGCCGGTAGTTGCTGAGCACAATGTCGGTGTCAGCGGCGAGCTCTTCGATGACGGCTCGACCTTCGTCGCTCTTGATGTCGATGCGCAGCGAGCGCTTGCCCCGGTTGCAGTTGGCGAACAGCGCCGAGATGCCGCCCTTGCTGGTGCCGAGGAACCGCATGGGATCACCCAGTTCGAGCGGTTCGACTTTGATGACCTCGGCGCCTTGTTCGGCCAGCATCATCGCGGCGAACGATGCGGTGATCATCGTCGAGAACTCCATGACCCGGATTCCCTCGAGTGGCTTCATGCTTCCCCCTTTGTGCGGCGGCCTCCCCTGGCCCCTCGCATCTGTTGGCTCCGAAACTAGTTCTCGCGATCCCTTCGTGTCCTAGGCGGCCGTCTGAGCGTGCCGAGCGGGGGCGTTGCACCTAACGTGCGCGGATGACCGATCTCGTCGCCCATCTCGGGTCGTTGACCAACGCTGTGCATGGTTTCGTGTACTTCGCCGAAGATGCCGAGGCGCAGTACTCGGCGCTCGGTTTAGACGGCAACCAGCAGTACTTCGCCAGCCGGGGCGCAGCGTTCGGCCCGGTAGGGCCAGCGATCGTGACGGCGACCTTCTTCAACTTCAACCCGACTCGCGTCGAAGCGGCGCTTCCCACGTGCTGGGACGTTGCAAGCCCCGATGCGATCCAGCAGGCCCGCATGCGCGCGGCGAGCAATGTGCTCCAGCAGGCCTGCCCTGGTGTCGATGCGGCCATGATCGCCGAAGCGACCGCCTTGGCTCAGACGATGGTCGACAGCGTCGGCGACGAGGGCCGGGCGCTCGCTGCAGCGAACCGATCGGTCGCGCTTCCCGACGATTCGTGGGCGGCGCTCTGGCAGCTGATCACCGTGATTCGCGAGTGGCGCGGCGATGCCCACGTCGCTGCACTCACGGCCGCGCCGGTGACCGCGGTCGAAGCACTGGTGCTACACGCCGCGACCGGACAGGTGCCCCGCGTTGCGTTGCAGTCGACACGGGGTTGGTCCGACGAGGCGTGGGCGGCAGCCGTCGACTCGCTCCAACGTCGCGGCTTGGTTGACGACGCCGGTGCCTTCACCGATGACGGCCGTTCGTTCCGTGACGCCATCGAGGATCAGACCAACCGAGCATCGCAGCCGTTGGTCGACGGCCTGGGCTCCGAGCGCACCGAGCGACTCTGCGCGCTGCTTCGTCCGATCCGAACCGCGCTCATCGAGTCGGGCGCGTTCGCCCGCCTTCTCGGTACCTGACCGCCCGGCGACTACTCGGGGCGGGGTTCGAAGAAAACGGAGTACACGCCTTCGAAGCCGATGGCGAACAGCGTCCACGGTTCGTTCTCGCCGTTCGGGCCGGTCGGTCGCTCGATTCCAGCAAGGTGCTCGCTGAAGCCCTCTCGCATCGCCAGCCCTTCGAGTAGCGCTGCGATTGCGGTGCTGAACTGCTCCATCTTCAGACCGGCACGGAGCTCGTAGCCGACGATCTCGGACAGACCGGCGTAGAGCTCGCCGAAGAGTGTTGCCAGCACTTCTTCGCCGCGGGTCAAGGCGTCGTGGCGCCAGTCGCGGGTACTGCTTGAGCGCAAGGCCCCGTAGGACGAGATGAGGATCGCACGTTCGCTCGAAGCGACGACCTCGTTGTAGCTGGCCTCGCTTCCGACTCGGATCAGTGCCCGGATGGCGATGGCTCGCCGGTCGGGATCACCCGAGTCGAGGTTCGCCTGCTGGCGAGCGAGCTCGTCCATGGCGGCCGCCGTGACGATGCTTAGGTTCGTTCGGCGATGGTGACGGCCAAGGATCTGGGCAAGCAGCTCGCGATGCAAGACCTCTTGCGGGGCGAGTTCGTCGTCGGCAAGGGATCGATATGCCGTCGAGCGGCCAACTCCCGCAGCCTCGATCACGTCTGCGAGTTTGATGTGGTCGAGGCCGACGTCAACGCCGACGCGTTCAATCGCCTCGACCGCAGCCGTGACGAGTTGTTCGCGGACATCGTCGAGCGTTGACTCGGGTCCCGGTCGCTTCGACATCAGTCAGATCGTGCGACTGACAACGCAACGGGGTTGAGCTTCCCGCAACCCAATCCCCGAGGCGTTGTCGACGCCGCCATTCCCGCCACCTGTGACTGCGAACCTGAGACCTGACATGTCAGATTCCAAGATAACCACAAAGGTGCCGCCTGGGCAACACTCAATCTCGGAAATCTCAGATATCTCGAGAGAGTGCACCGGTTTACGCCTGGAACAAGGTGCACTCCTACACTCGCAACGCGGCTAAGCCGCCGAGCCTTCATGCACGACTTCGACCTCTCCCCCGAGCATCTCCGGGCGGCACTCGACCAACGACCTCCACGTGACGTCGACGGCCCTCGAGCCGCAGTGGCGAACGTCTACCGACAGGGCGAGCGGGGCACGGAACTGCTCTTCATCCAACGTGCCGCCAAGCCGACGGATCCGTGGTCCGGTCAGATGGCGTTCCCCGGCGGACGAGTCGATCCGGACGATGCGGACACGTTCGCCGCAGCCAAACGCGAAACGCTCGAAGAGGTCGGCCTCGACCTGACCGGGGCGCCAAGGCTCGGCTCGCTCGATGATCACGACGGAGGGCGCATCCACAACAACCTGCGTGCCGTCTCCTCGCACGGCTACTGGCTCGACGGAGACCGCCCCGAACTCGTCAACAACTACGAGGTCGCCGACTCGCTCTGGGTGCCGCTCGCCGATCTCGCCGACACCGAACGCCACATCGGCTACTACTGGGAAAAGGCCGACTCGACGTGGCCGGGCATCCAGCTCGACAAACCCGACCAGGTGATCTGGGGCATGACCCTTCGGTTCCTCGGCAATCTGTTCGAGCGGCTCGAGCGCCCGTTCATCACACTGGCGCCACGCCCGGGCGACCAGAACCTTCGCCGCTGAGTCAGACACTGATTGGATAGGCACCGATTGCACTGGCACCGATTGCACTGGCCGGGACGGCGCGTAGAAAGATCGGGGCATGGCAACTCCGTCTTTCGAGCACCTGCTCTATGGCGTCGATGAACGCATCTGCACCATCACGCTGAACCGCCCCGACAAGCTCAACGCGCTGAGCGCCTCGCTGCTCGATGAGATCGAGGTCGCTTTCAGCGCTGCGAAGGCAGACCCCGACGTTTCGGTCGTCCTGCTGCGAGGCGCGGGGCGTTCGTTCTGCGCTGGCTACGACCTCGCTCCTGACGACTGGATTCTGAGCCAGTACGGCGCCGACTTCGAGGGCCCCGTCAATGCGGTGATCGATCGCGACGACGTGACCGAGATCTTGGAACGATGGCTGCGGCTGTGGAAGTTCCCGAAGCCGATCATCGCTCAGGTCCAGGGCCTGTGCCTGTCCGGAGCGGGCGAGCTGCTCGGCGTCGCCGACCTCGTCGTCTGCGGCGAGGGCGCCAAGTTCGGGCACCCGGCCGGTCGTGATCTGGGCATCCCGGTCACCTTGTCGTTCTGGCCAATGCTCATCGGTATGCGCAAGACCAAGGAGCTGCTGTTCACCTCGAAGCTGATCGACGGCGCCGAAGCCGAGCGCTTGGGTCTGGTCAACCAGGTCGTGCCCGACGACGAGCTCGAAGGCGCCGCGCTCGACATGGCGCGCGATGTTGCCCGCACCGCCGATGTTGGCCTTCGCATGTCGAAGCTGGCCACGAACCGATGGTTCGAGAACATGGGCCTGCTGGCGTCGTGTTACAGCACCGCCGACCTCGACACGTTCTTCCACCAGAGCTCGACCTACGTCGACTTCTTCTCGACGGTTCGCGAGCGGGGCATGGCCGCCGCGCTCGAAGAACGCGCCGAGAAGTTCGGCTAGCGGCGACCGCACTACAACCCCGAGGGAACAACATGCGCGCAGGGATCGTCACCGGGCTTCGTACGTTCGAGCTGCTCGACGTACCTGAACCCGCCCCCACCGAGCATGGCGTCGTCGTCGAGGTCCAGCTCTGCGGCGTTTGCGGAAGCGACATTCACGCCTATGTCGACGGCTGGAACTACCCGCCGGTGCTGTGCGGACACGAGTGGATCGGCAAGGTCGTTGCGCTGGGATCGGGCGTGACCTCGATTACCGAGGGCGACCTGGTCATGGGCGGCTTGGCGCCAGGTTGCGGCGCGTGCACGTACTGCGTCGCTGGACACACGCATTACTGCAAGCCGGCCTCGCGGGCCTACAACGGGCTGGTCGACGATGCCTCGCCGCACGGCGGCTTCGCTCCGTATCTCGCTGCCGACGCCAACCGCCTTGCCGTGCTCCCGCCCGAGATCTCGCCGACACAAGGAGCGCTCGTCGAACCAACGTCGGTGGCGTTCCACGCGGTGCGCCAAAGCCGCCAAGCACCAGGCGACACCGTGGCCGTCGTCGGTGCGGGCCCGATCGGGCTGCTCACCGCGCAGTGCTCGAAGCTCGCCGGCGCCGCGAAGGTGATCGTGGTCGAGCCGAACCCCGAGCGACGAGAGATGGCGCTCCGCTTTGGCGCCGACATCGTCTTGGATAGCGGGGCGGGCACCCGGGCCGAGGTACGAGAGTTGACGAAGGGCGTCGGCGTCGACCTTGCCTACGACGCAGCCGGCATTCCCGCGACCCTCGAAGCATCGATCGATCTTGTGCGCCGGGGCGGATCCGTCTGCATGGTTGGTGTCTCCAGCCATCCGACCGAGGTCCGCACGAACCGGTGGATGACCAAAGAACTGTCGATCACGACGTCGTTCGTGTTCACGCTGGCCGAGGCGACCACCGTCGCCGGGTTGATCGTCGACGGACGGCTCGATGCAGAACCGCTGCACGAGGCCACCGTCGACCTCGATGCGCTCCCTGCGACCGTCGAAGCCCTCGCCAGCCGAGAGCTCACGGCGCTCAAGGTTCTGGTCGATCCGTCTGCAGGCTGAGCACCTGCGAAGTGATTGGCCCGAAGCCGCGGGCCGTATGGGACGATGGGCGACGTGAGTCCCCAGTACATGTCCGGGTTCGGCAACCACTTCGAGACCGAGGCGCTTCCCGATGCGCTACCGGTCGGACAGAACTCGCCGCAGAAGGTCAACTACGGCCTCTACGCCGAGCAGCTTTCGGGCACCGCGTTCACCGCGCCGAACGACCAGAACCGGCGCACGTGGTGCTACCGGATCCTCCCCTCGGTGAAACACGCCGGCCGCTACGAGGCCATCGATATGCCGCTGTGGAAGTCGGCTCCGAATGTCACGCCCGGCGTCGCATCGCTCGGGCAGTACCGGTGGGACCCGATCCCACACGGTGATGAGCCGCTGAGTTGGATCACGGGCATGCGCACGATGACGACGGCCGGAGACGTGCACACGCAGACCGGCATGGCCAGCCATGCCTATCTCGTCAACGAGTCGATGACCGACGACTACTTCTGCTCGGCCGACAGCGAGCTGCTCGTGGTCCCGCAAGCGGGTTCGCTCCGGTTCGCAACCGAGCTTGGTGTGCTCGACGTCGGGCCTGCCGAGATCGCGGTGCTTCCTCGGGGGCTCGTCTACCGGGTCGAGGTTCTCGACGGCCCTGCTCGGGGGTTCGTGTGCGAGAACTACGGGCAACCCTTTGCGTTGCCGGACCGCGGTCCGATCGGGGCGAACGGCCTTGCCAACCCGCGGGACTTCCTCGCACCAGTTGCGGCGTACGAAGATCGCGAGGCTGCCTCGACGATCACGCTCAAGTGGGGCGGGCAGTTCCATCGGTGCGAGACCGACCGTTCGCCGCTCGACGTCGTTGCGTGGCACGGAAACCATGTGCCGGTGAAGTACGACCTGCGCGCGTACTCACCGGTGGGTTCGATCTTGTTCGACCATCCGGACCCGTCGATCTTCACGGTGCTGACGGCGCCATCTGGCATTGCCGGAACTGCGGACATCGACTTCGTGCTCTTTCGCGAACGCTGGCTCGTGGCCGAGGGCACCTTTCGACCGCCGTGGTTCCACAAGAACGTCATGTCCGAGTTCATGGGCAACATCTACGGCGAGTACGACGCCAAGGCGAAAGGGTTCGTGCCTGGCGGCATGAGCCTGCACAACCTGATGCTCCCCCACGGCCCCGATGCGCAGGCGTTCGAAGGAGCGTCGAACGCTGACCTTGCACCGGCGAAACTGGACAACACGATGTCGTTCATGTTCGAGACTCGTTTCGCTCAGCATCTCACCGAGTTCGCCGCTAATGAGGCGCCCATGCAAGACGACTATGCGGATTGTTGGGACGGGATCGAGAAGAAGTTCGACGGCACACCCGGCATCAAGCCGTGAGCGGACTTGTGCGGTCGTGGGTCGAGTCAGCCAACGAGCCCGACGGCGCGTTCCCACTCAACAACTTGCCGTTCGGCGTCTTCTCGCTGCGGTCGGATGAGGCACCTCCACGGTGTGCGACGGCCATCGGCGACCAGGTTGTCGACCTCGCTGCGCTGCAGGCCGCGGGCCTGCTACCCGCGGCAGGGTTCGATGAGCCAGCGCTGAACACGTTCATGGCCCTCGGCCAGCCGACTTGGGTTGACGTGCGTGGAGCGTTGACCGAGTTGCTGGCCGAAGGTGAAGCAACCGATGTGGTTCGCGAGGCGATGCACCCGCTCGACCAGGTCACGCTTCACCTGCCGTTCCGGGTGGCGGAGTACACCGACTTCTACGCCGGGCGCCAGCACGCCTTCAACGTTGGTTCCATGTTCCGGGGACCAGAGAACGCTCTGCCGCCGAACTGGCTGCACATCCCGATCGGCTACAACGGCCGAGCCTCGACCGTCGTCGTGTCCGGCACCGAGATCCGTCGTCCGAACGGGCAGCTGAAAGCAGCCGACGAGCCCGCGCCACGCTTCGGGCCGTGTGCGCGTCTCGATAGCGAGCTTGAGATGGGTGCCGTCGTCGGCACACCGAACGCGATGGGCGAGCCGGTCAGCGTGGACCAGGCCGACGACATGATCTTCGGGTACGTCCTGCTCAACGACTGGTCGGCCCGTGACATCCAGACGTGGGAGTACCAGCCGCTCGGCCCATTCCAGGCCAAGGCATTCGCCACCACTATCAGCCCGTGGGTGGTGACGAAGGCTGCGCTCGAACCGTTCCGGTGCAGCACGCCGCCTCGCGAGCACGAGCTGTTGCGGTACATCCAGGACACCGAGCCGATGCTCTACGACATCGAGCTTGGCGTCAGCTTGGCGGCCGCCGGCGGCGACGCCACGCTGATCAGCGAGGCCAACTACGGCGGCATGTACTACTCGGCCGCCCAGCAGCTCGCCCACCACTCGTCGTCCGGATGCGCCATGCGCACCGGCGACCTGCTCGGCTCCGGAACGATCTCGGGACCCGAACACGGCACCTACGGTTCGCTGCTCGAACACTCGTGGGGCGGCGCCGAACCGTTCACGATCGCCGGTGGCCAGACACGCACGTTTCTGGAAGACGGCGATACCGCCACGCTGCACGGACATGCGCAAGGCGATGGCTATCGGATCGGCTTCGGCGACTGCGCCGGCACGATCCTTCCCTCACACGCTCGCTAGGCCGACACCAGCATCCCTGCGGTAGTCCGTATGCCCTGCCATGAAGACCGAGCACGACGTCTTCACCTTTGCTTCATCGACGCACTGTCACGTTCGACCCATGCCTTTGACTGTGTCGACATTTGCCCTCCTGCGCATTGCGCTTCCTCTGCTGCTGGTGATGACCGCGTGTGGATCCGCCCCAGTCGAGGAAGTTGCTTCGGTACCGACACCAACCGCGACGACCGAAGCGATCCCGGCGAGCGAACCCGCCGAGTCACAAGTAACGACGAGCAGCGGAAGCCTCTTCCCCGAGGGGATCGACGCCGACCACGACACCGACATGGTCGCCCTGACCATGCCACCGACCAGCGGCGAGTGGCCCGACCGAGGACTCACGCCGAGCGGGCCCGTTGACTGGGGCGACGAGATCGACCCCGAGTGGTTCATCACCGGCCTCCTCGACTATCCGCTCGAATGGGTCGGCGATACCAGCTACAACGCCGGCTTTTCGACCCACGTTGCCGTCTGGCCATGGCAAGAGGTCCATGCGGGACCGCGGTTCGCAGGCGGACTTCCCGGCACCTGGATGTCGACCTTCGACGCCGACCACGGCTACTCGACCATCGAAGGCGGCGTCGGCATCGGCTCCGGCAACCGCTGGCCGAGCCAGGGAGGCAAGTTCACAATGGGCGCAGTGTCAGCCGAGTTCGCCCAGTGGGCGAACGGGCCCGGCGCCGGCGGCGGTCTCGAAGGCGATGTCTACTGGGAGGACTGGCGGTGGGACATTCCACAGGGCAAGTACGGCATCGCTCAACTGAGCCCTCACGTGCTGTTCCCGCCGGACGGACTCAACATGGCGGCGGACTCGAACGGCCAGTTCCTCGGTTACGGCTATCACCCACTGCCGATCATCGATGCCCGCACGACCACCGGCCCCTATGGCGAGATCGACACCGGTAACCAAAGCTGGACGCTGTTCATGAATACGGCGAACTTCTCCGGACCGGTGGCGTTTATCTTGCCCGACTTCTACTCGTACCCAGCGGTGCACGTCGACGAGGTCGCGGCAGGTCTTGGCCTGGCTGATGGTGGGTTCACTCAGAGCCCGTATCTCGACACCGTCGGGTCGTTTCAGAACCAGCAGTTCGCCAACGAGTTGTGGGAGATCCCGGCGGTGCAGGCGGTCGATGCCAACGGCACGCCGTATGTGAAGACGACCCGCACCCAGTTCCCCGCCAACGGTGGCGATGCGGACTCGTCGATCATTCTCCAGAACATCAGCGCCTATCAGCGCAGCGCCTTGTGGGACTCGACCGAGGCGTGGTTCGCCGGCGGCGACTCGCCGAGGGGCGAGCTTGCGGCAGCCTCGACCGTGGTGAAGACGTTCGAGCAGTGGGATCTCGCCAACGAGTACCTGGGATGGATGCTGATCCCCGAGGGGGTCGAAGACGGCGACTTCGAATACCGGATCGACTGGACCACGCTGGTCAAGGTCGACGTGAGCGACCCCCACACGTTCCGTTACCGGTGGAACCTCGATCTGGTCGAACGAGTGCATGGCAACTTCGTGTTGCCCGAGTACTTCCGCCTCGATGATGACCCGACGGCCAGCTTCGGCAAGGTGTGGACGCCGATCCTCGAGCCAGACGTGCCAGCGGAGACCGGCCTGGTCGAGCATGTCTTCGAGGAGCTCAATCAGCCGCAGTACAACACGAACCCATTCGAGACACCAGCCGAGCCCGACAGCCCATGGCAGTCGCCCGGCCCGGCGAGCGAGACGTTCCAGGTCGCTCTCGGCGACGGCTCGGTGGTCGAGTACGCGTGGTACCGATTCGTCGACCAGCCGGCGATGCGCCACCACCACTTCACCGACGAAGAGCGCGAGGCCATCCAGCAGCGAGTCGAGCTGATCCACCGGCAATGGACGCCTGACCGTAGTTACCTCGCTGGCCCGAGCGTCGGCGAACTCGTATCGCTCGACGACGGCGTTCTGGTCACCCCGCCCTCGGGCATGGAGATCGGTTACGTCCCGATCGCCACCCGTCAAGCCTTGGCTGGCGAGTGAGCGGTCGGTTCGCTATCGCAGTCGGCCAGACGCGCGCGTTTCTGGAAGACGGCGATACCGCCACACTGCATGGTCATGCACAGGGGGACGATTCTCGGATCGGCTTCGGCGAGTGCGCCGGAACGATTCTCCCTGCCCCAGAAACCGGATGAAGAGGTCGTATGACGAACGTGCCTGGCACGCCTGCCAGCCCTGAGGACTTCGGCTTCGGTACCCAGATCCGCAAGTCGCCGTACTTCGACGCCACGGTCCGGTGGGGTGCGCAGGGTTTCTCGGTCTACAACCACATGTACATCCCGCGCGACTTCGGCGATCCGGTGCAGAACTTCTGGAACCTGGTCAACGACGCGATCCTCTGCGACGTCGCGGTCGAGCGCCAGGTCGAGATCACCGGGCCCGACGCAGCGAGATTCACGCAGCTGCTGACGTCGCGCGATCTGTCGGCGATGACGGTCGGCCAGTGCAAGTACATCCTCATCACTAATGCCGATGGCGGGCTGATCAACGACCCGGTGCTGTTGCGTTTGGGCGAGAACCACTTCTGGATCTCGCTGGCCGATAGCGACGTACTGCTGTGGGCCCAAGGGGTCGCCGTGCATGCCGGCATGGACGTCACGATCACCGAGCCCGACGTCTCCCCGCTCCAGCTGCAGGGCCCTAAGTCGGGCCTGGTGATGGAAGCGCTG
>CALDGN010000143.1 GCA_937942965.1 uncultured Acidimicrobiales bacterium
GTTCGCAATACAAGGGTCTCGCCAAAGAATCTGATCCGACCAAGGCCGGAACCCTGCTGCAGCTCGGGCTCTATGCCGAAGCTGCGCATCAACTGCTGGGCGCCGACTCGGTCGAGACCAGCTACTGGATGGTCAACCCTCGGGCCAACTATCAGCGCATGGGGTACGAGTGGACGCCCGAGCATCGGGCCCGCCTCGTCGACGTTGTTTCGACGATCGTCGACGGCGTCGAGTCAGGCGTGTTCGCAGCCGCCCCTGGCGACTGGGACAACTTCCGGCGCACCTACAGCGAGTGCGCGTTCTGCGAGTTCGATCCGATCTGTCCGCGTGATCGTGCCGAGCATGCGGCCGACAAGCTGACCGCACCCGAGCTTTCGGTGCGCGTCGCACTCACGGCGAAGCCTGACGATCCGGAAGCCGGGGGCGCGTGACATGACGATCGCTGCCGTTCCTGAGGTCGACGTGACCGACGCCGTCCGTGCCGACAAGGCCGTCCGCAAACTGGTCGGCGAGACCGGCCTGGGCGAGACCTTGTTCGTCGAAGCTGGCGCCGGCACCGGCAAGACGACGTTGCTCGTGACGCGGATCGTGAACCTGGTGCTGACCGAGGGTGTGTCGCTGCGGTCGGTGGCCGCGATCACGTTCACCGAGGCCGCGGCAGCGGAACTCCAATCCCGGGTGCGCGCACGGTTCGAACAGGAACAAGCCACCGCCGTCGAAGCAGGCGACTTCGACCGGGCAGCCCTGTGCGGCACCGCGATCGACGAAGCCGACCTGGCTGCGATCACGACCCTGCACGGCTTCGCCAACCGGATCCTGGGCGAGTACTCGGTGTCGGCTGGACTGCCGCCACGAGTGCGAGTGCTCGACGAGGTCTCGTCGCAACTGGCCCACGAGGACCGGTGGCAGCGCTTCGTCGACCGTCTTTACGACGAGGCCGAGTTGCAGCAGCTGCTCGTCACGGCCGCATCGCTCGACATTGCCCTTGAGCCTCGCTATCCCCGGCACTCGACACTGCGCGACGTCGCCGTCGAGTTCAACCAGAACTGGGACCGCCTCGAGCCGCTCCTCGGGATCGGTCGCAACGAGCTGCCGCCGATGGACTTCAGCGAGTTCGACCGGTCGGTCCAAGCGCTCGAGGCATGGATCCCTCGGTGCAAGGATCCCGGCGACAAGCTGCTCGCTCACCTGCACCGGATCGTCCCTGAGATGCAAGCCATCGTCGAGGTCGACGACCCGCACCGCAAGCTCCGCCTGCTTGCGAACCGGCGCCGTCAGACGAACGGTGGCTGGGGTCGAGGCACCGGCGGCAAGAAGCTCGGTTGGCCGATCGACCCCAAGGACATCAAGGACGACATCACCGCCGTCAACGAAGCGATTCTCGAAACGCTCGACCCGATCACCGACCAGGTCCTTGTCCAGCTGTGCTCATTGATCGCCGACGAGACGGTCCAAGCAGCGACCGCTCGCCGCAACGACGGTGGCCTCGAGTTCCACGACCTGCTCGTCCTCGCCCGCAACTTGTTGCGCACGAATCCCGAGGCTCGGGCTTCGCTCCATGAGCGCTATACCCACCTGCTGCTCGACGAGTTCCAGGACACGGACCCGATCCAGATCGAGCTGGCTGTTCTCATCGCGACCGATGCTGAACAGGTCGAGCACGAGTCATGGTCCGAGCTCCCGGTCGCACCGGGGCGCCTGTTCTTTGTGGGCGATCCGAAGCAGTCGATCTACCGGTTCCGTCGCGCCGACATCGGGCTGTTCCTGCGGGCCCGCGATCGCTTCGCTGGCGAAGGTGGGGCGCACCAGCTGACGCGGAACTTCCGCACCGTCGACCCGATCGTCCGGTGGGTAAACGCGATGTTCGGTCACGTCATGCCCGAGGAGATCCCCGACGCGCAGCCTCGCTACCAGCCGCTATCGGCCGACCGGGACCCCAAAGATGTCGATGTCCACCGGCCGATCTTGCTGGGCGGCCCGCACGAGAATCCCAAGATCACCTCGGCCGAGTTGCGGGCGGTCGAGGCCGACGATGTCGTTCGGTCGATCCAGGCCGTGCTCGACAGCCCCAAGCAGTTCCAGGTTCAGTACCGGGACAAGCGAGGGACCCGCCGCTGGCGGAATCCGCAGCTCGGCGACATCACGATTCTGCTGCCGACCCGCACCTCGCTGCCGTTCCTCAAGTCGGCGCTCGACGAGGCCTCGATCACCTACCGGATCTCGACGGGCACGCTCGTGTACGACACGCAAGAGGTCGTCGATGCGTTGGCTGCGATCCGAGCCATCGACGACCCGACCGACGCAATCAGCCTGGTCGCTGCCTTGCGGTCGCCGCTCTACGCATGCAGCGACGTCGACCTATTTACATGGAAGCAAGCCGGCGGACGATGGGATCATCGCCAGCCCGTCCCCGAGGGCGTCGACCCCGAGCATCGGGTGGCCGTCGCGTTCGCCCACCTCCAGTCGCTCTGGGCCGAACGCTGGTTCCTGAGTCCGTCGCAACTGTTGGAGCGCCTGTTGCGCGAGCGTCGCGCGGCAATGCTGGCGTTCGGCTCGGGCCGACCGGTTGACGTTTGGCGCCGCCTGCGTTTCCTCGTCGAACAGGCGCGTTCGTTCGAAGAGACCGGACCCGGTGGCTTGCGGGCCTTTACCGACTGGGCCGCACTGCAGTCCGGGTCGATGGCCCGCGTGCACGAACCGCTCCTTCCCGAAACCGATGAAGCAGCCGTCTCGGTGCAGACGATCCACGGCTCCAAGGGGCTCGAGTTCCCGATCACGATCCTGTCCGGCATGACCACCCAGCTGCAGCCCGGGCGCAACGGCGTGAGCGTGTTGTGGGACGACGTCGGCCCACCCGAGATTCGCATGCGCAAGGGGCTGCAGACGATGCGTCACGAGCCTCGTGCCGACGTCGAGTCCGAAATGGATCAGCACGAACGCATGCGCCTGGCCTACGTCGCTGCCACCCGAGCCCGCGATCACTTGATCGTGTCGTGTCATCACAAGGCGTCGCAGACCGACAAGACGTTTGGCGGCCGGTTCTGGCAAGTGTTCGAAGAGCATGCGTTCGCGCATCTGGTCCAGCGTCCCGATCTCGACGAACTCATCGACGACACACCCGAAGAAGCGCCTCGGCCGGCCCAGCTCGGGTTCGCGCTCGATGCCCGCAACCAGTGGATCGAACGGCGCAACGAGCTGCTGCACGCATTCCGCGAGACCCGGGTCCTGTCGGCAACGGGTGTCGCTCGACATGCCCAAGGCCTGGTCGAGGAACCGGGCGATGCGCTCAGCGAGCAAGACGACGACGGTGCCGACATCCCCGACGACGGTGTCGTCGAACGGCGCCGTGGCCGCATCGGCACCGCCATCGGTTCCGCTGTGCACGCCGTCCTCGAACACGCTGACCTGGGCAATCCCGAAGCGTCGTCGATCGAAGCGCTCGTCGCCGAACAATCCCAGGCGAACTCAATTCCGCAGCACTCGTTCGTCGTCGGCCAACTTGTCCAGGCGGCGCTGTCGAGTCCGGCCGTGGCCCTCGCTGCTGCGCATCCGCATCACAAAGAGCTGTTCGTCGCCGCGCCGCTCGACGACCGCATGATCGAGGGTTACGTCGACTTGCTCGTCGAGGGTCCCGACGGCCTGGTCGTCATCGACTACAAGACGGACTCGATCCGCTCCGAAGAAGACATCGACGCCAAGCTCGAGGCCTACGAGCTCCAAGCTGCTGCGTATGCGGTCGCGCTCGAACAGGCGACGGGGGAGCAGGTTGTCGACTGCCGCTTCGTGTTCTTGCGAACCGCCGGTTCCATCGAGCGCAGCGTGCGCGACCTTCCCGAAGCGATGGCTCGAGTCCGTTCGACGGTGGCCGCCCTCGCGCAGGCGTGACCATGGCTGCGATTGCTGGCGTGCTTGGCGCCATCGGCGTGGTGCTGCTGTTGGTCTGGTTCGTGCGATCGGACCGGGCAAGCGTCGGCCGTGACTGGCAACAGGTCGAGCGAGACACCGCGGCGTGGCTGCGCAACGTTGGCTGTCGCCAGGTGGCAATGACTACGGCGGGTGCTGACGGCGGTGTCGACGTCTTGACGAGCGAATGGGCGGTGCAGGTGAAGCACACCGAGCGTCGGGTCGGGCGCCCGGCGGTGCAACAGATCGTGGGAGCTGCGCTCCATGTCGAACGGCGGCCGGCGGTCGTGTCGACGTCGGGGTTTACGAGCCCGGCTGTCGAGTACGCGGTTGAGCACGATGTCGCCCTGATTCGCCTCGATGACGACGGGCGCGGCCGGCCCGTCACCTCGGCAGCTCGCGAGATCGGCGACGAGCGCCGGCAGGGTTTCGTCAGGGCGGTCGCTGCTGGGTTCAGGTGGCTGCTGCTGTTGCCGCGGCGGCGTCGTTCTCGCTGATCAGCTTCCACAAGAACCAGACGGCGAACCCGGCGCGGGCGACCCACAGCAATGTGCGAAGCCAATTGGTAGCGATGAGCTGTTCGATGCGGTCCGCGTCGTAGGACTCGGTCTGCAAACGACCATGCAGCGGCGCATACCAAGCTGCCGTTGCGAGCCAGCCGATCGCCAGCAGGGCACCCGAGATGAACGCAGGCGTGCGGCCAATCGGATCGATCGGGTCGAGCCAGATCCAGGCCGCGAAGATGATCTCGAACGGAGCGAGCAGCGCCAACGCCAT
>CALDGN010000144.1 GCA_937942965.1 uncultured Acidimicrobiales bacterium
GCGTCCGTCCTCGGGGTTGTCGCCAACGCCGACCCACAGTTGCAAGCCATGGCTCCAGTCGGTTTCACGGTCAGCGCCACGCTCCTGGACACGCTCGGTGCCCTCGACGAAGCGGCGAGCCGAACACCAGGCCGCCAGCCATCCGTCGCCGAAGCGTGCGGCTCGGTCGATTGCCGCGTTGCTTCGTCCTCCCACCAGGAAGGGGACACGCTCGGTCGGCGTCGGCCGGATCTTGCCTTCGGTGAAGCCGTAGAACTCGCCGTCGCCATCGACGGTCTCGCCATCGAGCAGGCGGCGGACGATGTCGACGGCAACGTCGGTGCGTCGACCTCGGGTCTTGGGGTCGACATCGCAGACCTCGAACTCGTGGCGGTCTTCGCCGCCGACCCCGATGCCGACGGTGAGACGGCCCGGTGCCGCGGTCGCCAGGGTGGTGATTTGGCGGGCAGCGACCATCGGATGGCGCAACGCGAGCAGGAACACGCCGACGTGCAGGTCAAGGCGAGGCTCGATGCCGCTCAGGGCTGCGAGATGAACGATGCCGTCCATACCGCTTCCGTTGTGGAAGCTGACGTGGTCGGCGGTGAAGAGGTGGTCGATGCCGGCGTCAGCGATCGAGCGAAGGAGCGTTTGCTTGGCGGTCGCATCGAGTGTCTCGAAGCCACGTGGCGCGGTGATGCCGACCTTGAGTTCATCGGTGATGCTCACAGCGTCGAGGTGTTCGTGTCGAGGCCGAGGCGCATGCGTCCGACCGTCTCATACATGCGAGGTGCGACCATGGCGTGTTGCGCCGCGACCGAGGTGTCTCGGAAGCAGCGTTGGATCGGCGAGGTCCGGTAGACGGCCGCACCGCCCGCCGCCCGATACATCGACTCGGCGACCTGGGCCGCCGTCTGCGTCGCGTGGGTTGCTCCGATGCGGATCTTTCGCCGCTGTTCCTCGGACGCCATGCTGCCGGCGAGCGCGGTCTCCCACGTCTCGTTGATGGCATCTTCGAGGAAGGCCCAGGCGGAACCCAGTCGTGCCTCGGCCAAGCCGACTTCGGCCTGAATGGTCGCCCGTTCTGCGAGTGGCTTGCGGCTTCCTTGGGGAAGCTTGGTTGCGGCGAGCGAGACGAGTTCGTGGATCGACCGGCGGGCGATGCCGACTGCGGCCGAGGCGACACCCGAGGCGAGCATGCCGTAGAACGAGAACCGGGAGAGTTCGTTGTCGCGCACGGCGGGGTCGAGTCCGATCTGGACCCATCGGCCTTCGGGAACGAATGCTTCGGTCACGGCGTAATCGACCGAGCCGGTTCCAGACAGGCCAGCGACGTCCCAGGTCTCGATGAACTCGACATCATCGGGATCCATGAAGACGAACGGGACAACGAGTCCGTCGTCTCGCGGCGTGGTCTTGCCGTCGGCGTCGACGAGGCGGGCGCCGCCACCGATTGTCGTGCAGTGCTTGGTACCCGAGCCCCACTGCCATTGGCCCGTGACCGAGAGGCCTCCATCGACGGAACGAGCCTTGCCGTTCGGCATGGCAAAGCCGCCGCCGATCGATCCGGCGTCAGCGAAAAGTTCTTGGGCGAAGTCGTTCGGGAGATAGGACGACATGAGCGATGTGGTCGAGCCGATCGCCACGCACCAGCCGACGGCCCCATCGTGGAAGCCGAAGGCCTCGGTCGCTTCGAGGCTTTCCCACGCGGTGACTCCGGGACCGTTGAGGTCCGCGGGCACGTACATGCGGAATGCGCCACTCGGAGCGATTGCGTCGACGAGGTCCTGAGGCAGCGTGCCCGCCGCTTCGATCTCGGCCGAGCGTTCGCTGATGGCCGGCCCAAGCTCCTGGGCTGCGGCGAGAACAGAGTTCATACGCTGCACGCTAATCGGCCACCTGTTCTGGACCCGCAGCGAACAGCGGGTCGCAGCAAGGGCTGCGTTTCGAAGGCTTGCGATCGCTGACCTACGGTCAGGTCATGACCGATCCGGCTCTTCGCCACGATGGCTTCCCGAAGTCGCTCGTCCCCGTGCACGGCCCATTCCCGTCCGCCAAAGTTGCAGGTGCCGGCATCGGCATGGGGTCCTACGGAGACGCAACTCGGACACTCGTCGCGAGCAACACGCTCCAACCGGACTTGATCTGCGGCATGACGCTCGCCTTGCTTGCTCGACAGCCGCGGCGACCGAAGCCGAGCGGCGAACGCAAGGCGAGTGGCGTCGCTGGCCGTGTCTGGGTGAGGGAGCGGTTCACCATGCATCGGCCGATTGCTGCCGATGATCCCTGGCAGGTCGTGGGCGAGTCGACGGGCACCTATGTCCGCAAGGGTCGCAGCTACTCGACGACTCGATCGACGTCGACGACGAGCAGTGGCGAACGGTTCTCGACGAATCTGACCACGGGCCTGTTCAGCTACCGAGCTGACCCATCGCTGGCGGACTCGGTGCAAGGTCTTCCGATCGAGGACACGCCGACTCCAGAGCCTGATCACGAGGCTGCTCAGTCGAACCCCCACGCTGCGGCGATTCGCGCCGTGTCGGTCGGTGACGTACTCGGTGGTGTCGAGGTGCCGATGACGCTGGCGATGATGGCGGCCCGCGATACAGACAATCCGGACAACCCGATTCATTCCAGCGCCGAAGAAGCGAAGAAGGCCGGTCTTGCACGGCCGATCGCCGGTGGCTCCCACGTGCTGTCGTTTGCGCTCGAAGCGGTGATGCAGGAGTTCGGTCCCGAAGCGCTGCTGCACGGCGCCAATGTCGACGTTCGGTGGAAGGCCCCGACCGAAGACGACACGGTGATTCGCCCGACCGCCACGGTCACCCACGTGGCCGCCGACCACGTCGCATTCGACTTGCACGTCGATCTGGTCGGCGGGCCCACCGCGCTCGTCGGGCAACTCATCATCCCGGTCCCCGCATGAGCCCGCTCCGCGGCATCCGAGTACTCGATCTTGCCGACCGTTCAGCCGCACTCACGGGGCGCATCCTTGCCGACCTCGGTGCCGACGTGATCATGGTCGAGCCCGACGAGGGCAACGCGATTCGCCACTGGGCGCCGTTCATCGCGAACGGGAGCGAGTCAGCCGCGCACCAGTATTTCTCGGCCAACAAGCGGTCGGTCATCCTCGACATCGCAGGCGAGCGTGACCGGTTCCTTAGGTTGGTCGCCACCGCCGACGTGGTGATCGACACCGAACGCCCCGGTCGTCTTGACGAGCTGGGACTCAGCCACGACGCACTCCGTGCCGTCAACCCCGACCTGATCCAATGCTCGGTCACCCCGTTCGGCCTCGACAGCGAGTGGCAGAACTGGCAGGGCTCAGACCTCGTCGCCTGCGCATCGGGTGGGTTGGTCTGGTTGTCGGGGGAGCCACGCGGCGTGCCGGTGCACGGCGGAGCGAACGTCTCGTATGCGATGGCTGGACTGATCGGAGCGTCGTCGATCTCGATTGCCCTGCACCATCGCACCGATCTGGCCGAACGAGGCATCGGTGATGCTGGCGCGCACATCGACATTTCGTTGCAAGAAGCCGCGTGCATGGCAACGATGCAGACCGCGAACCCGACCCAGTGGACCTGGCACAACCGGATTCCTCGACGGCCCGGGCTTTCCGCCGCACTGCGGTGCGCGGACGGCGGCCACGTCGGTCACCTCGTTCGCCCCGACCGCCTGCCTGCGTTCCTCGCCTGGGCGGAACGAGAGGGCATCGATCACGGCATGACGGCCGATGATTGGCGCTGGGCGCGTATCGATGCGCCGTACAAGGACAATCCGGTGATCGCGACGACACGGGCGCTTGCGGCGAAGCTGACCCGCGACGAGTTCGCGGCCGGAGCACTCGAAGCCGACATTGTTTGCCTACCCGTGCTCGGCCTCGACGATCTTGCGACGACCGAGCAGTACATGGTGAACGAGCAGTTCGTGACCGTGACCAACGAGGTGCTCGACCAGGAACTGGGGTTCCCTCGCTCTCCGGTCGATGGCATGGCGACTCCGATCCAGCTTCGCCGAGCTCCGTCGTTGGGTGAGCACCAAGAGCTGCTTGAGGAACTCGAGTCTGTCGATTCGGCGACTTCCTCCGCGGTCGCGGCGACGACACAAGACCCGGCGAGTGCGCTCGACGGGTTGCGCGTTGTCGACTTCACCTGGGTGCTCGCCGGCCCGATCGGCACTCGCGTCCTCGCGAGCTTCGGGGCCGAGGTCATCCGCATCGAGTCGTCGAAGAAGCCGGACTCGATGCGTAGCCAGATCGGCCCTGACGGCACCCCCGACCCGGACCTCGGTGGTCTCTACAACGCGGTCAATGCCGGTAAGAAGTCGCTCGCGATCGATGTCACGACCGAGGCGGGCAAGAAGATTGTGCGGGAGCTGATTGCGACCGCAGACGTTGTCGTCAACAACTTCCGCCCCGGCGCCATGGAACGCATGGGGTTCGGATTCGAGGCGCTGCGCTCGATCAAGCGCGACATCGTCATGCTCAGCCTCCCGGGCGCTCACGACAAGGGGCCGTGGGCTGGACGGCCGAGCATGGGCAACATCTTGATGGCTGCTTCGGGCTTCAACATGTTGACCGGCTTCCCCGATGAGCGACCCCGGGGGATTGGCATCGCGTATCCGGACTTCACCGGACCTCATCTGCTGGTCACGACGATCCTGGCCGCGCTCCGAGAACGTGATCGAACGGACCAGGCACAAGAGATCAACCTGACCCAGCTCACTGGCATGATCTCGCTCTTAGGTGCCGAGTGGTTGCACTACACGGCGACTGGGACCGTGCCGCCTCGACCGGCGAACCGCGACGCAAACTTCTGCCCGCATGGCGTCTACCCAGCAGCGTCGAGCGAGGACAGCGATGACGAGTGGATCGCCATCGCGGTGCGAGACGATGACGCCTGGCGCCGGTTCGCCGCGCATCTGGACAGCTCGCTGATTGACGACCCGCGCTTCGAGACGCATCAGGCGCGCAAGACGAACGAGGACGCGCTCGATGCCCTCGTGCGCGAGTGGACTTCGACCCGTGACAAGTGGACCGTAGCGGTCGAACTCCAAGCCATCGAAGTCGCAGCGGCACCGGTTGAACACCTGCGGGACACGCTCGAGCGAGATCCGCAACTTCGACACCACCATCAGATCGTGCATCAGCCAGCCCGTCCCGATGTCGACATCCCGATCGACCGCGAGGCGGCCCGCTGGCGTGGAACCGACCACGAGTTGCATCGAGCGCCTGGGGTTGGAGAACACAACCATCACGTGATTTGTGAGCTGCTGGGCTACAGCACCGATGCCTATGCACAACTCGTGATCGACGACGTTCTGGGCTGAATCAACTCGATCCGTCTACCCAACTGATCTCAAAGACCCGAATCAGGGCTGGTACTTCTACCCAACTCGGCGGACCCCCTGCCGTTCGGTCTGCGTCTTGCTCAGGAGCGGTCCGAGCAGGCCGACTGGAGCCCGGAACGTTATGGGCCTTTACGACCGCGGTGATCCCGACATTGGTGTGACTCGAAGTCAGCTCGCACTTGGAGTTCGACGCGACCGCCCGCACGCCTATCGAATCGCCGATGTTGGCGGGCCGCTCGTGCTGGCCGTCTTGTGGCTCCTCCTCCCGTTCGAAGCTTCGTCGACCGCCCGTTGGGTTGGCGCCGTTGTCATCTTCGCGATCGGTCCGCTCGACCAAGTCGGTCGACACAAGCTTCCGCCGTCGTGGTCGAACATCTTCCTGCTTGGGGTTCGGGTCGTCGTGGCATCGCTCCTCGCCGCCGCTGTCCCGTTTATGTGGTACCCGGCTGCGGTGCTTCTCATGGGGATGTCCGCAGGGTCGACGACGGTCGAGTCACCCAATCGCGTTGGTGGGCTCACGCTCCTCAGCATTGGCTGCCTCTCGTTGGTTGGCGCGATACACCAGGTCGCGCACTGGTATCTCGTCGTGGCTGCGTTCGTCGTCACCATGGGCGCCCACTGGGCATGGTTCCGAGAGTGGAGCGACGAACGAGCCGAAGTCGATCGACGCCACGAAGAGATGGTCGACCGCGCCCGCATGTTCTCGTGGGAAATCGACAGCGGTACCGGTGAGATCGTGTCGCTCGCCGGCAACACCGAAGCGGTGTTGGGTTGGAAGCCCGAAGAACTCGTTGGAAGACACGTCGCGACGATCGTCGACGTGCAGATTGCGGAAGAAGCGATGCGCGATGGCGATGGCGTGCGACGCTTCGGGTCCGAGGTGCACTCTGTCGTGTCGGCCAAGCACCGGGACGGTACCGAAGTCGTCCTTCGCGAAGTCCGACTCCATTCGCCGCGCCGCTCCATCGTGCGAGGCGTCTCGGTGGACATGACCGAACTCGCCCGAGCCACCGAGGCGCTGCGCTATCAGGCCGAACACGATGCGCTCACCGGTTTGTCGAATCGCACGGTCGTCGAAAAGGTGGTGAGCGTTGCGCTGCGCGAGAACCCGGATCAACCGATCACGCTGATTCACGCCGATCTCGACCGCTTTAAAGAAGTCAACGACACGCTTGGGCACCCCGCAGGTGATCGACTCTTGCGAGTGCTGGCAAGCCGCCTGACGCAAGGACTCTCGCACCTCGACGCAGTCGCCCGGATGGGCGGCGACGAGTTCGCCTTCGTGGCGCTTGGCGTGCACGGTGCCGAAGCTGCTTGCAAGCTCGGCGAGGAGATCCACCGTCTGGCAACCGACCCGATCGAGGTTGATGGCTTGCAACTGGCCGTTGCCTGCTCCGTCGGTGTCGCCTGGTCACCTGACCACGGCAGCTCTTACGAGGACTTGCTCAAGCGAGCCGACATTGCGACCTATCAGGCCAAACGAGAGGGCGGCGGTGTCGTCGCCTTTGAGTCGACGCCTGACGATCTCTCGATCCGACGCCTGCAGCTCATCTCTGAAGTTGGCGGGGCACTGGACCGAGGAGAGTTCGAACTTCACTTCCAGCCCCAAGTCGACCTTGCGACCGGTGCCATCGTTGGCGCCGAAGGCCTTGCCCGCTGGCGGCATCCCGAGTTCGGGCTGCTGTCACCTGGTGGCTTCTTTCACGCCATCGAAGTGGCTGCGGACTACCAGCGCTTCAGCAATGAAATGCTGCGCCAGGCCGCAGACTTCGCGGCCCAGATCGCCGCCTCTGGTCACCGACTGCATGTCGCCGTGAACCTCGGTTCGATGAGCTTTCTCGATCAGCGGCTACCAAAGACGGTCGCCAGCCTGCTCCAGGACCGCAACCTGGACGGGTGCGCGCTCACGCTCGAGGTCATCGAATCCGATCTGCTCGATGAACAACGCGGAGCAGCCGTGTTCCGCGAACTCGAACAGCTCGGGGTTCGTCTGTCGATCGATGACTTCGGCACCGGGTACTCGACCTTCAGTCGCCTTCGAGCGCTCGACGTGGCCGAGGTCAAGATCGACCGGGCGTTCGTGCAGGGCTTGGGCATGTCCGCTGAGGACGCGATCATCGTGCGATCCACGGTGCAGCTCGCCCAGCTACTCGGGCTCGATGTCGTGGCCGAAGGTGTCGAAACCAAGCACCAGCTCGAATGGCTCCAGCGGATGGGATGCGGCGTTGCGCAAGGCTTCTTGTGGTCGCCCGCCGTGCATCGCGACGACATGATTGCCCTGATTCTTGCGGGTACGACCTACGACGTTGGTTTCGACGGTACCCACCATCTCGAAGGCGAACGTCTCGACATCGAAGTTCGGGGCGCGCTCCTCGACCAGATGGACAACCTGCCGATTCGGGCTGCGTTGGTTGGGCTGCTTGAACGGCTTGACGCAACGGCCACGGGGCGCGGCATCGTGGTACGCGATCTTGCCGGCCGGCTGCTGGTCGCGAACGAGACCTTCAAGGCGCTGCTACCACCAGGTACCTATACCGGTCTCGTTGGTTCACACGATGATGGACTGCTCGCGGGCCGGGGCCCCGGCGCTCTTTCGATCGCCTCGAGCGGGCTGTCTGGCGTTGAGGGATTCCATACGACGGTGTTGCCGCTTCGGGATCGAAATGGTCGCACCGTTGGTGCGGTGCACATGGTCACCGAAGCAGAGCAAACAACGGCTTAGGCCGACAGGCCGCCATCGACGACGAGCTCGGTTCCGGTCACATAGGTCGAGTCGTCACTCGCCAGGAACAGCACCGCGTCCGCGATGTTCTCGGGCGTGCCGAGGATGCCCGACGGCACCGCCATGGTCGCGAGCATTTCAGGATCGAGCGACGGCGCTTCTTCGGTCTGCATCGCCGGGTTGATCTTGTCCCAGATCGGCGTGTCAATGATGCCGGGGTGCACGGAGTTGACGCGGACGTTCCAACGGTTCTGGGCGCACTCGAGCGCAACGCCCTTGGTGAAGAGCCGCACGCCGCCCTTGGTCGCGTTGTACGCCGAGAGCTGGGCCGAACCCTTGAGCCCAGCGACCGACGACATGTTGATGATCGAGCCGCCGCCGCTGTCTCGCATTGCGGGGATGGCGTGTTTGCAACCCAGGAACACGCCGTCGAGGTTGATCGACTGCTGACGCTGCCAGTCGGCGAGTTCCATCTCGATGATGCTGCCGCCGATCGCGATACCAGCATTGTTGACGAGGATGTCGAGCCCACCGTTGTTGGCCACGGTCTTGGCAACCACGTCTTCCCAGGCGGCTTCGTCGGCGACGTCGTGAGACATGAACTGGGCACTGCCGCCGGCTTGCTGGATGAGCGCGAGCGTCTCGGCAGCCATTGCTTCGTCGATGTCGGTGACCATCACCGCAGCGCCTTCGGCCGCGAGGCGGATCGCGCTGCTGCGTCCGATGCCGGATGCGCCGCCGCTCACGATGGCGACCTTGCCTGCAACTCGTCCCGTCATGCGTCTGTGATTCCTTTCGCGCCGGTCACTCCGGCTGCCCGGCGAGTATGGCAGTCCCGTCGTTCGTGGTCGTAGTGTCCGAACGTGACATCGAGTCAGGCGGAGCTGCGCTCCTATTACGAAGCCGAAGCTGAGCAAGGCTCACGAGGCCCGTTGAGCGGCAAGCGCGTTGTCTGGCGCGACGAGTTCATCGAGCGGCTCCAGTCCGAGGGCCGATCGTCTGTGGTCGACTTCGGCGCGGGGCCCGGTTTCGACGTTGCCGCATTCTGTGAGCGTGGGCTGCAGGCGATTGGTCTTGACCTCGCCGTCGGCAATGCACTGCTTGCCCACAAGGCCAATCGCAAGGTGCTGCCGGCCGATATTGCCGCCCCTCCGTTTCGGGCACACAGCTTCGACGCGGCGTGGTCGATGAGCACGATCATGCACCTTCCCGACGAGCAGGCAACTCGGGCGCTCGCAGCAATGGTGGAGTCGACCGTCCCAGGCGCTCCGATCAGGATCGGGGTTTGGGGCGGCAATGGCGAGGTTCGTATCGACGAGCAGATCCCAGGCGAGCGGCGGCCGTTCTACGGCCGCTCAGTCGAAGCGAACGCGGCGCTCTTCGAAACGACGACGACCATCGAAACGGTGGCCGAGCATCCAATCGGACCCAACGGCTACCAGGTCTTCGATCTACGAACGCCCGCCGCGTAGCCACTCGGCCAGGGTTCGGGTTCAGGCGTCGACAGCGCCGCCGTCAACCGGAATGTCGGCGCCCGTGATGTGCCATGCAGCCTCAGATGCGACGAACGCGACGATCCGGCCGATATCGGCCGGCTCTGGGATCCGTTCGGTCAGGTTCGGCATCGTGTTCGCAAGTGCCCACCGCTCGGCGTCAGCCCACGATTCGCCGACGCCTTCGCGTTGGGCACGGCGAGTCACCATGTCACGAACCTCGGTGGTGGCGATCATGCCCGGACTGACAAGGTTCGCCGTGACGCCGGTGCCACGGAGCTCTTGGGCGAGCGTGCGGACAAGCGCGGGTAGCCCGGCTTTGGCGGTGTAGTAGCCCACGTTGCGATCGCCGGGCATTCGAGTTCCAACCGTTCCCAGAAAGATGACCCGACCCCAGCCGCGCTCGCGCATACCAACAATCGCCGCTTGGGTGCAGCGAGCGCCCGTCATGACATTGCGGTTCCACTCGTCGGCCCACGCGTCCATCGACGTCCACGAAGAACGCGATGGAGTGCCGTAGTTGTTGACGAGGACATCGACCGACTCGAGTTCGGTCCGGATCGATTCGACCCCATCGTCAGAGGCGAGGTCGGCCACGATGCCAACTGCCGACCCTCCGGCTTCGGTGATCGAGGCGACGGTCGCATCGGGCTGGCCGTCCTCAAAGCCATGGACGATGACGTGCGCCCCTTCGTCGGCAAGCGCTTGGGCGATGCCGGCACCGGTGCCGCGGTATGAGCCGGTGATGAGTGCAGTCCGCCCGGTCAGTCCAAGGTCCATGGTCGAAACCTAGGCGCCAGCGTCATGCGGCCTAAAGGTGACACGGCCGTGATCTTGCGGTGTCGGGCGCATAGGGTGCGGACATGACTGAGCAGCGCCGTGTTGATTTCTGGGTCGATCCTCTTTGACCGTTTTGTTGGGCAACGGCCCGTTGGGTCGTCGACGAAGTAGCCGAGGAACGCAACCTCGATGTGCAGTGGCAGCCGATCAGCCTGCTGAAGAAGAACAATCCGGAGCCCGGTAGCCAGTACCACACGGTTTCCGAGTTCAGCCACGGCTTGCTCCGGGTCATGGAATCGGTGCGGGCCGCAACCGAAGACGCAGCAGCGGCGAACCGCGACTACTTCCGGATGTATTGGGAGTTCGCGTCGAAGATCCACCATGACGGCGAGTACTCGTTCGACATCGCCGCGGTTCTCGAAACGCTCGGGATCGACACGGCGCATGCCGCAGCCGCAACCGACGAGTCATGGGACGCTCCGATCGCCGAGGGTATGGCGAACGGTCTTGCACTTGTCGGCGACGATGTCGGCACGCCAATCATCGCAACCGAGCGCGGTGATGGTGAACAGGTCGGTTACTTCGGGCCGGTCATCACGCAAGTACCTCGGGGTAACAAAGCCACGGCGTTGTGGGATGCCCTCATGGTCATGATGGAGACCGACGGCTTCTTCGAACTCAAGAAGACCCGCGACGCGATGCCGGATCCCGGCGAGCGCCCGGAGCCAATGACCTCCTAAAGCGCATCGATCAACGGCGCTTAGGCGCAGCCCTCGACCAAACCGACCCAGCCGCGGTCGCCGACGCGAATCTCGGCGATGATGCCGTCTTCGTTGACGAACTCGACCGTGTTCGGGTCGTCGGGGTTGGTGGGTAGGTAGCGCATGTACGTGCCGTCGACGTAGACGTGGGGGCTTTCCTCGATCTGGCCGGGGAAGGTCTCGATCACGTCTTGCTGGGTGCTGCCAACGGTGATGCCCGAGGGCGTGAACCACGGCCCGCTGAATGTGCTGACGCGGCGGATGATCCCATCGTCGGGTGAGGTCAGCTCGACGAGAATCCACACGTCGCGAGCGATCGAGGTCGTCGCTGCGACCGAGCCGCAGGCGCCGGCGACATTGCCGTCAATGGTCTCGATCGATAGATCGACGCCGAGCTCGGTCGACAGCTCGCTCACGCTCATGCCGATGCGAATCGGTCCCAGGCCGGCCGAGGACAGGACCGCGTCGTCGGGTGGCCAGGCGTCGAACACCCAGCTGGCGGTCGGGTCGGTCAGCAGCACGAACATCGTGTTGATGCGGTCGAAGATCTCGGGGTCTTCGCAGTCGACCAGATCCAGGGGTGCTTCGGATGGAGCGACGCTGATCTGCTCGTCGCCGATCTGGATCTCGTAGGGGATGGCACCGCTGGCACCGACCTCTGCGACTGGTGTGGTGAGCAACGTGCCCGTTTCGTCGGGATAGCCGCTGCCGGTGATGACGATGGTCTCGCCTTGCATCGCGGTGAAGTTGACGAAGCCGTCGCTGGCCACATTGAGTTGCAGGAGCGCTCGTCGGTCGTCGAGTTCGTCGGCGGGGAACACGTAGCTGTTCGGGTGCGAGAAGCAATACGGGCCAGCGGCGGTATCGAACACGCCGTTGAGTCTGTTCTGTACGGCCCCAAGGGGGCTGGCATCCATGGCAGCGTTGAGTTCGGCGGCCTCTTCGGGGCTTGCTGGCTCAGCCTGCATGGGCTCGTCGGAGCCCGTTTGGTCGCTGGCGTCATCGTCTGTCGCTCCGCTCGCAGCACCGTCTTGGGACGCTGCAGCTGGTTCGTCGCTCGCCGTTGCGACACCGACGGGCTCGTCGTCAGCACGATTGAGGAGCGCAAACGC
>CALDGN010000145.1 GCA_937942965.1 uncultured Acidimicrobiales bacterium
CCTCGCGAGTCAGCACGTCGGCCTCGCTCAGCAGTCCTGTTGAGGACTGGCGGATGTCGCCGGACAGCGAATCGTTGGGGCTACGAAAGCCCGAGGCTCGACCGAGCAGGACGCCGGCGAGCACCGCGACAATCAGGACGCCAGCAATCGTGAGGATGCGTTGGTTGCGGTTGAGCTTGGTGTCGACCGCTGCGTAGGCAGCCCGGTTCTCGTCGAGGGCGCGAGTGACCTCGGCCAGGCGACGGGTGTAGTCGTCGCTCAGTTGCGCATGGTCGTGTGCATCGAGATCGGCGGCGTCGCGTTCGGCATCGAGGTCGTCGAGCGAGCGCAGCAGGAACGTCTGCTCTCGTTCCAGCTCGGCGACGGCATCGGGGTCGAGCGCGCTCATGTCTGTTCTCGCTCAGCTCTCAGCTGGGCGACAAGGGCACGGTCTTCGTCGGTCGCTTCGGCGATCTCGGCGGCTTCGGCACGCCAGCGTTGGAACGCCAGCGACACGGCTGCGAGCGCCATACCGGCGGCAACGACCGGCACGATCCAGACCAGGCCGGTGAACCCAGTTGCGTCGGGCGTGAGCACGACCGAACGCCCAAAGCGCTCGATGTAGACCTGGCGAATCTCGTCATCGGACTCGCCCGCCGCAACTCGCGTGCGGATGTCCGCTCGAATCTCGCGGGCGATCGTGACGTTGGACTCGGCGACCGATTGGCCTCGGCACTGCGGACATCGAATCGTCGCCGCGAGCTCAGATACTCGTTCGCCGTCAGACTGCGGGCCTTGGTCACCCGTCGCTGCGATGACCAACACGGCAACCGCCACGATCGCCATCAATACCCAAGAGAGCCAGCGCCACTGCGCGCCGAACGACCCTTGTTCTCGAGCAGCTGCCATCTCAGCCTTCTCCCGATGCAAGCGCGATCACCCGGTCGAGCTCATCGGCGGTGACACCGTTCGCTCCGACCCACTTCTGCACGACCCGACCGCTTGGCGCAACCAGCAACGTCTCGGGCACGGCCGTGACGCCGTAATCGATGGCGATGCGACCGACGGCGTCTCGGTCGACCAGGGCTGGCCAATCGCCACCGAGTTCGAGGAAGAAGTCGCGTGCGTCCTCTTCGGTGTCGCCGAACATCACGGCGACGAGTTGCACGCCGTCGTCTTGATGTCGCTCAGTGAATTCGACGAGTTCGGGATGCTCGACTCGACACCCCACGCACCACGACGCGAAGAAGTTCACGACGACCCAATCGCCGCGTTCAGCGTGCAGCTCATAGTCGTCGCCGCTCAGCGTGGTGCCCGAGATGTTCGGCGCGACGTTGCCCACGATCTCGAAGTTGACCGACGTGCCGACCTGGGTGTCGCTCGACGCCAGCAGCACGATGAACAGCGTCAGTACGACGCCAACCACCACAGCTGCGATCAGCGCGCCTCGGTTCCTCATCAGATCCCTCGCATCCGCGTCGCTGCTAAGCCGACTCGGCCGCGCCGACCGGAGTCGGCTCATCTGTCGGGAGGGCGCCGCCCGTTGCCGAGCCACCAGGAGCAACCGACACGGGATCGATCGGCCGGCGATGGATCCGGTGCGGGAACGCGCTGAACACCGTGCCGACGGCGATGAGAATGCCACCGATCCAGAGCCAGGCAATCAACGGTTGTGTGGTCACTCGGATCACCACGGCATCGCCGTTGTCGTCGGGCAACGCAATGAGCGCGATCTGGATGTCGCGGGTGAAGCCGCCAAGCGTGTCAGGCGTACCGATCGTCGTGCCGATCGCGAACTGGTTGATCGCTGGCCGCAGTACTTGCCCGTCGACGGTGACAAGCGCTGCCGTGACCCGCTTCTCGGAGCGGTCTTCGATCTCGATGCCGTCGTAGCGGAACGTCGAATCGGCGAACTCGATCGTCTCGCCTTGCTCGATCGTGAACTCGCTCTGGCGGAGATAGCTGTTGCTGGCAGCGAAGGCGACGGCAACTAGGATCACGCCGAGGTGGACGATCATGCCGCCGTTCGTGCGTCCAACAAGGCCGCGCCAGCCGTTGCGGCGAGTTGCGAGCACGATCTGTCGGAGTGCGGCGCCACCAGCAAAGCCAGCGAGTCCGAAGGCGAGCAGCGCAGTGAAGCCGCGGCCGCCAAGGGCGAGCGCGAGCACCATCGACCCGACGCCGATCCACGCCGGCCATTCGAGCCGGGTGCGGAGCAGTTCGCCGCTGGCTTTGCGCCATGGCAGCACGGGAGCGATCGCCATGAGGAAGAGCATGACCATGCCCACCGGCATCGTCATCCGTTCGAAGTAGGGCACACCGACGCTGATGCGTTCGTCGCGGAGCGCTTCGACGATCAGTGGGAACACCGTGCCGAGCAGGATCACGAACGCGAAGATCGCGAACAACACGTTGTTAGCGAGGAACGACCCCTCGCGACTCAGCGGCGAATCGATACGACCTGGTGCTCGCAGTCGGTCACCTCGCCAGCCGATCAGTCCGATCGACACCACCGAGACGACGCCAAAGAACGCCAAGAACATCGGACCAATCGAGCCCTCGCTGAACGCGTGGACCGACTCGAGCACACCCGAGCGGGTAATGAACGTGCCGAGGATCGTCAACGAGAATGTGGCGCACAGCAGCGACAGGTTCCAGACGCGCAGCATGCCTCGGCGCTCTTGAATCATCACCGAGTGCAGATAGGCCGTGCCGGTGAGCCACGGCAAGAAGCTCACGTTCTCGACCGGGTCCCATCCCCAGTAGCCGCCCCAACCAAGCACGTCGTAGCTCCACCATGCGCCGAGCACGATGCCGAGGCTCAGGAAGCCCCAGGCGAACAAGGTCCAGCGGCGAGTCTCGACCAGCCAGCCTTCGCCGACGCGTCCGGTGATGAGCGCTGCGAGTGCGAACGCGAACGGAACGGTGAAGCCGACGTAGCCGAGGTAGAGCATCGGCGGATGCACGGCCATGAGCGGGTTGTTCTGGAGGAGCGGGTTCGGGCCGGGACCGTCGACGAATCCCTCGGGGATGATGACGCGGGTGAACGGGTCGCCGGGTCCGATCATCAGACCGAAGAAGAAGACACAGACCGCCAGCATCACGACGATGGCCCACGCCACCAGCGGGTCAGCCAGACGTGTGCGGAACTTGGTGAGCACGACGCCGAGGTAGCCGGCGAGCACAAGGCCCCAGAGCACGAGCGTGCCTTCGAGTGCGGCCCAGGCGGTGGCGAAGTTGTAGAGCGGCGGGGTGCGGTGGCTGCCGTTCTCGAACACGAACCGCATGCTGAAGTCGCGTGTGATCAGGGCGCGTTCAAGGGCCACGAAGCTGAGCACTGCGCCGAAGACGACGAGCCACGCAACCTTGGCTCCCGTGCGAAGCAGTCGCTCGTCGCCCGAGCGTTGGGCGACGATGATCGTGATCGCTCCGACGATCGAGGCGGTGAGGGCGATGACGACGCCGGCGTCTCCGAGCGCAACGTTCATGGGCGCCCCCGCATGGGCCAATCAGCGGTCACGAGACAGGTGCTCACGGTGACGTCGTTTGTCCTCCGGTTTCGGCCTCGTTCAGCCGTGCACGGTTGTCGTTGCGATATTCGTTGTCGTGTTTGACGACCATGTCGTTGCTGGCGAAGTGCCAGCCATCGTTGGCCCCGCCCTCGATGGCGTCGACGCCATCGGGCAGGCCGGCGCTCCAGGTGCCTTCGAGCACCACAGGCACGCCGGGTTGGAACAGCTCGGCCGGTGACCCGGTGTGCACGACATCGACGATGGCGCCCTCGAACTGGATCGGGAACACGACGCCGACGTCGGTGCGACCGTTTCGGGTGACTTCGGTCTCGACCGGCTCGCCGAATGGGGTGCCTTGGACGCGGAACCGCTGGTCAACGAGTTCGGTGCGTCGTTCGATCGCTTCGTCGGCGTTGTAGAAGAACAGTGCGGCGTCGCCGAGCGTGCGGACAAGCAAGAAGCCGATGCCAGCGATGACGGCAACGAGCAGCAGCGTTGGCAGCAGTTTGCGTCGTGGCCGTTCAAGCGCCGGTTCGAGGTCCCGTGGTGTGAGGTCGAGATCGCTCATCGGTTCGGCCCTCCGGCGTCGACGCGCTCGGGGGTCGTCATCCAGCGTTGGCGATCAGAGGGAACCCGAGCGCTGAGCTCGCGACCCCGGCGAGCGAGCGAGAACGCGTAGATGGCCATCGCTCCGAGCACGATGCCCCAGCCTGCGATCAAGTAGCCAAGGTGCGTCATGCCGAGCCTCCTTCGATTGGTTCGCTGACGCCTGGGTGGGCGACGGCGTCGTCGATGTCGGCTTCCATTTGGGCCCGACGTTCGGCCATGGCGGCTTGGAGCCCAACGGTGTCAGCCTGCAGTTCGAGCCAGCCGATGCGGAAGCGGTGAATCAGCATCCAGGCGAAGACCATGGCGAAGACCACGAAGCCCATTGCCAGGGTGAAGAGCGTGAGGTCCTCGAGCTTGCCGTCAGAGAGGCTCGATTGCTGGTGCAGTGTGCGGCTCGCCCACCATTCGACAGAGCGGTTGACGATCGGCACGTTGATGACACCGACGAGGGCGATGATTGCACTGCGGCGGGCTCGGACATCGGCCGAGGGCACGACCCGCCGGTAGGCGAGGTAGCCGACATAGACCAGGAACAGCATGAGTGCGGTCATGAGCCGGACATCGCCCCATTCCCACCAGGTGTTCCACGTTGGGCGGCCCCAAATGACGCCCGTGGCGAGCATCAGGCCGGTGAATAGCAGCCCGATCTCGGCGCCTGCGACGGCAACGATGTCCCACCACATGGACTTCTTCCACAGCACCATCACGCTCGCGATGGCGGTGATGACGAAGCCCGTGTAGCCGGCGATCGCCGAGGGGACGTGGATATAGATCATCCGCACGACGTCTTGTTGCACAAGGTCGGCTTCGGTCAACGCGAACGCGAAGACCATCAAGACGGCGACGCCGACAAGGCAGGCCAGGCCAAGCAGTCGGGTCGTGCGAGAGCCGGTTCCTGAACCGGGTTCGACGACCTTGACGGGTTTTTCTGGTGGTGCAGTAGTGGTGGCCATCAGGCGTCCTCGAGAACGACGGCGTATGCGACGCCGCCGACGATTGCGTACAAAAGTGCGAAACAGGCGAGCAGAGAGCACCAGGCCCACCCGTTTACTGCGGCAGTGCTCAAGCCGTCATCGAACGCCCGGGTCGCAGCAACGAGCACCGGGGCGAGGATCGGCAGTAACAGCATCGGCAGGATTGTGTCGCGGACACCCATACCAACGGCCAGCACGCCATAAAGGCTACCGGCCGTGGCGATCGCCATGGTCGCGGCCAAGGCTGCTGTGACAACCAGCACGGGGTCTTCGAAGCTCGATCGGTACAGCACGACGACGCCGAGCAACATCACGGCCTCGATCGCAAGCAGCTGTGCGGCGACAGCGAGCGCTTTGCCGGCGAAAATCTTCCACCCGGCTGTGCCCGAGAGCCGCAGCGCCTCGAAGGCGGACGATGCGGTCTCGATCGACACGGATCGTTGGATCGTCAAGATCGCGACGAAGAGCACGGTGACCCAGAACAGTCCCGGGGTGAACGACCGCAGCGTCCCCCGGTCTGCGTCGAGGGCGAGCCCGAACAGCACGAGAACGATCACTGCGAATGGCAGCACCTGGCTGGCGACGACCTTGGACCGCATCTCGATACGCAGGTCTTTGCCAGCAACCGCCCACACTTCACGCATTGGCGACCCCCGAGCCCGAGTTGACGACTTCGGCACGGTGTACGACCCCGCCGGCCACGGTCAGCACGTGAGTTGCTAACGGTCGCACCCGGTCGAGCTCATGCGAGGCGACGATCACGGTCGCACCGGCTCGGATCGCGTCGCTGACCAGATCGTCGACGATGGTGCGGCCGGCTTGGTCGAGTCCGGCGTGTGGTTCGTCGAGCAGCCACAGCCGCGGCCGTCGGACCGCCACGGCGGCGAGTGCAGCGCGGCGTCGTTGTCCCGTCGACAGGCTGCGAACGGACTGGTCGGCCACCGAGGTCATCCCGACGCGTTCAAGCGCGGCATCAACCGAGTCGGTTTCGTGTCGTCCGAGCGCCGCCCAGAACGTCAGGTTCTCAAGAATGCTGAGGTCTTCGTACAGCATCGCGTCGGGCGAGAGCATGCCGACCGAGGCCCGCACCTGGCGGCGCTGCGTGGCTACGTCGAACCCGAGCACGCGGGCCGAACCTGAGTCCAGGGTGGCCAGTCCGGCCAGCAGCCGAAGCAGCGTTGTCTTGCCCGCACCATTGGGCCCTTGCACCAAGCTGACCGATCCGGTCGGCAGCGTGAGATCAAGTTCGGCAAGCGCGGGGAAGCGATCGAGAAGTACAACGGCTCGATCTACTTCGACTGCGATGTCCATCAGGGGCTGATCCGATCGGGGCCAGGTACGCCTCTGCGCGTGGCGAGTTCTCCGAGCGCCACGTACCCCTCCGATGCTAGGTCTCAGGGCCCGGATTGAACGGCTCGAAGGCGCCCGATTCGCCGCTTGTTTCGTTTGTGCGTCGAAAGTCCTGCCCGCGACCATCGGGCAGCCAACGGCGTCCATACTTTCCGGCATGAGATTGGCACGGGTACTAGGAGCGATTGGGCGCGCTCTGATCAGCGCAGGCGTCATCGTTCTGCTCTTTGTCGCATATCAGCTGTGGGGCACCGGCCTCCAGCATCAGGCTGCGCAGGGCTCGCTCGAAGACGACTTCCTCGAACTGCTCGATTCGAGCCTTGCTGCCGAGGCCGAACAGGTCGAGGCAACGTTCACCGCAACGGACACGGCGCCAGCAGCGACCGACGCAGCGACGGCCGAGAGCACCGATGGCGATGCCAGCGACACGACCGAGGCTTCTGAAGAAGCGGCCGCGACACCAGCAGCACCTGCACCCGAAGACATCGAGTACTCGCCCCAGCTTCTCGAGGCGCTCTACCCCGAGCCAGGCGACAGCTTGGCTCGCGTCGTCATCCCTGCGATCAACGTCGACCAGATCACCGTCGCTGGTGTTTCGGTCGAGGATCTCCGCAAGGGCCCGGGCCACTACAGCTCGACGCCGAACCCAGGCCAGGCCGGCAACTCGGCGATCGCTGGCCACCGCACCACCTATGGAGCACCCTTCCACCGCATCGACGAGCTGAACCCCGGCGACGAAATCATCGTCCAGACGATCCAGGGCACGTTCACCTACCGGGTTCGCGAGAACATCGCCCCCGACGGTTCGACCAAGGGCCATTTCATCGTGAGCCCCAGCGATACGTGGGTGCTTGGCCAAGAGAGCGGCGAGAACCTGCTCACGTTGACCGCCTGCCACCCGAAGTACAGCGCCCGTCAGCGCATCATCGTCCAGGCCGAACTCGTCGGCGAACCAGCGCCCACGATCCCTCGTGGCGAAGATGTCGACTTCGGTCCCGTCGAACTCGATGCAGGCGCCGAAGACGAAGCTCGCGGCACCGAGGTCGCCGATGCGGGCGAAGACATCGAACAGGTCATGAGTGACGAAGTCGCCGCCGACGACGATCCAAGCGTCGATGC
>CALDGN010000146.1 GCA_937942965.1 uncultured Acidimicrobiales bacterium
ATCCGGCCGTTTCTTGACGCCTCGAATGCGCCGACATCACTTTTCGCTTGATTGACCACACTTTGGGTGCCAAATCGGGCAGCATTGGGGCCGTGGAAACCCGCGTACTGACCGTCGAGGACGACGATTCGATTCGGACCGTCGTCAAGCTCGCGCTCGAGGACGAGGGCTGGGGTGTACTCGAAGCCGGAAGCGGCGAGGACGCCCTCGAAATCTTCCGGGCCGAGGGCGCCGACTGCGTCTTGATCGACATCATGTTGCCGGGCATCAACGGCTTCGAAGTGTGTCGAGCAATCCGCCGCACGACCGATGTGCCCATCATCATGGTCACCGCCCGCAGCGACACTCACGACGTTGTCGCCGGGCTCGAGGCCGGCGCCGACGATTACCTCACCAAGCCGTTCGAGCCCAAGGAACTGAGCGCTCGTATCCGAGCCCTGTTGCGCCGGGCCCGGTCGCAGAACAACGACAACGCGTCGATGTCCTTTGGCGAACTCGAGGTCGCACCCGACGAGGGCGTCGTGTTGTTGCGTGGCGAGCCAGTCCACCTCACCAAGACCGAGTTCAAGCTGTTGGTCGAGCTGGCCAGTGGTCCCGGCAAAGTCTTCAGCCGCGAAACACTGCTGGAAAAGGTCTGGGGCTACGACTACTTCGGCGATGGCCGTCTGGTCGATGTCCACGTGCGTCGACTGCGCACCAAGATCGAGCCGGATCCAGCCGATCCGCGCTACGTCGTCACCGTCCGAGGGCTCGGCTACAAGCTGGTTCCCTAGCAACCTGATGGCGAGCACCCGATGATCCCGAGGCGTTTCGGCCTCCGGGCGCGCGTCATCGCTGCCTTCGCGATTGGCGCGCTGCTGCTGTCGCTTCTCTTGTCTGCGGTGACGTACTCGCTGACACTCGGCAACCTGGTCGATCGCCGCCAGAGCGATGTGCGGACCAACGCGATCGCCAATGCGCAGGGCGTGAACGAAGAGGTCTTCCAAGACATTGATCGTGGACGACTCACCGACATTCTTCGACGCTTCGATGTCCCCGAAGGCTCCCAGCAGGGCATGTTGCACTTGGGCGAGTTCTATTTGACAAACACGCTGCAGTTCACCGATGACCAGCTTCCGACCGAGTTCGTTGCGGAGGTCTTTGACGGCACACCGGTCGAGATGACCTTCGACGTCGACGACGCCGTCTACTACGCCGTCGCCCTGCCGCTGCCGAATGCAAACGCGAGCGCGTCGTATGTTCAGGCCACGCCGCTGACCGATGTCGAGGCCACCGTCAACGGCCTGCTTGCCACGTTGGCAGGAGCGTCGGCCGTGACCGCGATTCTCGGACTTGGCTTCGGCATCTATACCGCCACTCGGCTCTTTGCACCGCTGGGCGAGGTCAGCGCAGCGGCCGAGCAAATCGCCGAGGGCGAACTCTCGACGCGCCTTGACGAGGGCCGCGACCCCGACCTTGATCGCCTCATCGTGTCGTTCAATAACATGAGCAGCGCGCTTGAGGAACGCATCTTGCGCGACTCACGGTTTGCGAGCGACGTGAGCCACGAGCTTCGCAGCCCGCTCATGACGTTGACCGGTTCGGTCGCCGTGCTCGAGAAGCGCCGCGAGGACATGCCGGAGCGAGCGCAGGTTGCTCTCGACTTGCTGTCGGCCGACATCCGCCGCTTCAAGGTCCTCGTCGAAGATCTGCTTGAGATCAGCCGTTTCGACGTCGGCGCCGTCGTGCTCGAGACCGAAGAAGTGTTGCTGAGCGAGTTCGTGCGCCGGTCGCTGCATGCCGCGTCTGGTGGCCAGCGCGAGGTCCCGGTCGTGCACGGACCCGACGCCGAAGATCTCATCGTTGAGATCGACCGGCGACGCGTCGCGCAGGTGATCCGGAACTTGAGCGAGAACGCCGACAAGTACGCCGACGGCGTCACCCAAGGACGCATCGCCCGTGTCGGTGACGGGGTTCGCATCGAGCTCGAAGACGAAGGCCCGGGCGTGCCCATCGATGAACGTGAACTGATCTTCGATCGCTTCGCTCGCGGCAGCGAAGGCGGCCGCCGTGGCAGCGGCACCGGTGTCGGACTCGGGCTCTCGCTGGTGGTCGAGCACTTGCGACTTCATGGCGGCACGATCCATGTCGAAGACCGATTCGACGGCCTAAGTGGTGCTCGCTTTGTGATCACCCTGCCCGACGTGGTGATCGACGAATGAGCCGTCTTCTTCGAGCCCTCATCGCCATGGTTGCGGTTGCCGTGCTGGCTGCGAGCTGTGGCGTGCAAGCCGACTCGGCGCCATCGGTCCTGGCCCGTTCAAGCCTGCCTGCTGACCTCGTCGAAGGTGTCGTGCCAACCGTGGCCGCTTCGGACGAAGACGGCTTGCAGTTCCAGATCTGGATGGTGGGGCCGGATAACAGCCTCGTCTCGGTCAACCGCGTGATCACCTTCAGTCCCGAGGCGGTCATGCGCAGCCTCCTCGACGGCACGTTCCCCCGCGAACGGGCCCAACGCATCACGAGCGCTATCAGCCGTACGACGCAACTCACCGACATCACGGTCTTCGAGGGCGTTGCGTTCGTCGACCTGGCCGAGGGCAGCATCATCAGCAGCCGACCAGACGAGCAGAAGCTTGCCTTTGCCCAGATCGTGTGGTCGCTCACCGGTCTTCCCAGCATCGAACGGGTGCAGTTCTCGATCGGCGGCGAGTTCATCTCCTTGCCGACCGACAATGGCGCAAGCATCCCCGGCCAGGCGGTTGATCGGTCCGATTTCGGTTCGCTGAGCTTGCAACCATCCATCGACTTCGTCGACGAGACCGACACCGGCCCGGCCCCCGAGGCCACGGCGCCTCCGGTCGCCATCCCAACCCCTGACACGACCGTGCAGATCCCGATCTGGATGGTGAACGAAGCCGGCAACCTCGTGCGAGTCACTCGCGGAATCGAGCGTTCGCCCGAGGCAATCTTGAGCAGCCTGTTGCTTGGCCCGGACTTCATCGAAGGCGAAGTCGGTGTGCGCAGTGCGTTGCCGGATCGGGCCAACTGGCTGATCATCGATGTGAACGAGGCCGACCAAACCGCACTCGTCGATCTTGCGCCCGACAGCTTGCCGCCGGCATCAGATGACGATGCCTTGCGCGCTGCGGCGCAGATCGTGTTCTCCCTCACCGAACTTTCCGAGATCACGATGGTGACCTTTACCGAGGCCGGTCGCAGCATCTCGGTGAGCACCCAGGCCGGCCTGACCCAGCCCGGCCAAGCCGTCTCGAGAGACGACTTCGGCGTGATTGCGCCTGGCGTCCTCGGTGTGGTGCAGCCGACACCGGACCCGTTCGCGGTCGACGATGAAGACGGCGACGAGGATGCAGTCGATGGCTCTGACGCTGGCGATGCTGAGGGAGCAGCCGGTGCTGTCGGGTCGAGCGAGGCAGAGGAGCCGAGCCCGACCGCAGGTGCGGCGCCCGACCCAGCCGGCCAGGCGAGCGCGACGCCAACCCCGACGCCATCACCGACGCCCACCGTTGCTCCAACGCCGACGCCGACGCCGATTGGCTCGACGTCAGACCTCCTCGTCCGCCCGACGCCCGAAGGTTCGTAGCAGTACAGCCCGTAGTTCCACATGGCTCGGCGCAGCTTGCGAGCTCGGTCCGCGACCGGAGCGAACCGTGCAGTAACTTGTGCGGCCGTGAGTGGCATCGTGATTGCAATCGACGCCGGCACCACGGGCATCCGCTCTGCGGCGGTTGACCAGGCCGGCAACATCATCTCGTTCTCGTATCGAGAATTCACCCAGCACTTCCCGAATCCGGGTTGGGTCGAGCACGACGCCAACGAGATTTGGCAAACGACGCTGGCCACGCTGCACGAGCTTTCGACCCAGGTCGATCAGCCAGTCGCAGCGATCGGCATCACCAACC
>CALDGN010000147.1 GCA_937942965.1 uncultured Acidimicrobiales bacterium
TACGACGGGCTGAGCGCCCGAGAGATCATTGCCCTGAGCGCTGCGGCGACGGCCCCACAACGGGCCTGGATGCGCAAGCGGGAACAAGCGGGCAAGCAACGCAAGACCGTCCTCAAGGCGCTCGACGCTTCGTGAGCGAACTCTTGCGTTCCCCTCGAGGCCTGCAAGCCAGCAGAAGGTCCTCTGATGCCCTCTGAGCCACTTCTTGACGCCCGGGTCGCCGAGGACCCAGACCTGTCCGCAATCGAGGCCCTAGCGGCGCTCGCCCGGGCCGAGGCCCACCCCACCCGCGGCGGACGCCTGCTCATCGAGCATGACTACGAAAACGAACCCGACGAGGTTCGTCTCGAGCGGGCACGAGACCGCGACGACGCCGGGCTGTGGACCGGTCTGCTCGACGGCGTGCCGGTTGGTTACGCCTCGGCGGCGCTCGTGGACAAAGGCACGGTACGGGTCGCCATGATCGACACGCTGTTCGTCCACCCCGATGCTCGCGGCGTGGGTGTTGCTGCCGAGTTGTTGGCTCGTGTGCGGGCCTGGGCTGTGGACAACGGGGCCGAAGCACTTGAGTCGCAAGTGCTTCCCGGCAATCGTGACGCAAAGAATTTCTTCGAACGCACGGGGATGATCACGCGCCAAATGCGCGTGAGCATGAATCTCGACTAGCGAGCCGGACTCGGCTCACCAGTCTTGATCACACGCACACCCAGCCAAAGCCGGGCGATGCAGCGGGTCTAGTCGTTGCGACGACCGCGGTTGCGGCGTGGCGGACGAGGCTCGACACCGAAGGCCCCAGCGACGCCAGGCACCAGGTGCGCAAGCCGGTCGACCGTGTCGAGCAGATCGTCATCGGAATCGCTCGGAATCGCCTCGGGGCGAATGAGCCGGCGTACGGGCGAACCAGCAAGCGCTTCGATCACAACGGTCCAGCGATGCGGCTCTTCGTCGGGGTCGAGTGCTTCGTTGGCGGCGTCGCACAGTGCGGCAACGAGATCGTCAGGAAGGGGTTGTCCGGCCTTGGCCGGGCGTCCGCTGCGCTGTAGGGCACGAACCGTGCGGCCTTCGCTGAGTGCTTCGCGTACTTCTCGGGCCCATGCAGCCTGGTCGCGGTCGATGCGAGCCTGCACCTTGGCCCGAAGCGTGCTCTGGGTCTCGGCGGGGAAGTGCTCGGCGCCTGCGTGCAGCATCTTGCGAAGCTCGCGCAGATCGGCGCTGTCGGCCGCAGCGACGGCTGCGTCAGCCTTGTCCTGCCACTCGGCCTTGGCGAGCGCGGGACTGAGTTCATCAGCGATGCGCATGATCGGACCGATATCGATCGGTTCACGACCATCAGAGACCGCGGCACGGTTCTGGCGGTCGAGTGCGTCCTTGACGCCGTCGCGCCCCTCGTGCATGAGCTGCTCGGCAACAGGGCGTCGAGCTTCGGGAAGTGACGCAATCCAGGCTTCGCGGTGGGTGCGCCCGGCACGGATCTGTGCTTGGCGGCGAGGTCCCCGATCGTTGCGTGGGCCGCGACCGCCTTCGCGACCACCGCCACCGCCTTCGCGTCGGCCGCCATCGCGCCCGCCGCCTCCGCCACGGCGCCCGTCACGGTTGTTGCGACGGCCACCCTTCTTGGCGAGTTGGGTGGTGACACCTTCGGCAGGGGCGCCAGTGCTGATCAATTCGAGGCGTTCGACCGTGTCGGCCTTGGGTGCTTTGGGTGACGTCAGCGAGATGACCTCGGGGCCATCGACGGTGAACTCGGCTTCGGCACGAAGCACGTCGCCGACCTTTGTGCCACCAGGCAGCAGTGACGACGCCAGGACGCCCTTCGGCTGCTTTGCACCAGCAGCGCGCCAGGTATGGGTGCCGTCACCACGGTCACTGGTGATCTCGATATCGATTCGCGTTGCCATGCGGTGAAAAAGCTACCCGACCCGCGGCGGTGGTGAAACGCTTCTCTCTGGGGAATACGCGCAGAGAGTGGCAAGTCCGCCAACCTTGGTGTGTCTTGCTGGCGCTGCAAAGTCCCCAAGAACAGTCCGTGGGGGCGACCTCCATTGTCGCGAAGCCTCGCGTATCATGCTCTCTGTGCGTACGGGCAGTACGGCGTCGCTCCTGACATCATGGCCAGTGCGGATTGCCGCAGCCGCCTTGTTGATCGTTGGCGTCGCCATCTTGATGAGCAACAGCGACGAAGCCGCGACCGAAGTGCAGGTCGCAGACATCGCGGAGGTCACGCCGACGCCGCAGGCCACGCCAACGCCTTCGGCTACGCCGACGCCCGTCCCAACGACCGTGCCCGTCCCCGAGCCAACGGTTGCTCCGACCCCGACGGCACTGGCCTTCCCAACGCCGACCCCTGAGTTCGGTCCAACCGGCCGGCCGAGCGAAGCCACCGACGTGCTTGTGCTGACGGCCAAAGACTCGGTCCGTCGACCAACGGTGTACGACGGTCCAGACGGCAACGAGATCGCGGTCAGCTATACCTACCTCGACGGCAGCATCGACCCGGTGTACGACCACTTCACGAACCCGACCTACTTCGGCAATGCCTTGGCGATGATGGTCGTGCGCGGCAACGAGGGTGACGAATGGGCCGAGGTCCAGATTCCGACCCGACCGGCGATGACGGGCTGGGTGAACACCGCGGACTTCGAATGGTCCAGCTCGAATTACTACGTCCGCGTCAACGTTGGTAACAACACCGTGACGGTGTGGCGTGGCGACGAGCTCATCGTCGACTCGACCGCGGTTGTCACCGGCGATACGGGCCGTACCACGCCGCTCGCGTCGACCTACATCGATGAGATCATGCCGGGTCCGAGCGGGGCCTACGGCCCGTGGTTGCTGAGCCTGGGTGTGTTCAGCGACGCCATCAACACCTTTGGTGGGGGTTTGCCCAAGGTCGCGTTGCACGGCACGAACCGTCCTGACCTGCTCGGCCAGTACGCGTCGAACGGCTGCATCCGCCTGCCGAACGACGTCATCTCGATGCTGGCCGCGGAGGTCCCGGTCGGTACCCGCGTCGACCTGGTGAACGAAACCTGAGCGCAGCCGCCACCGGAGCGGGCCGTATCATGGCCGCGTGGTAGCCGAAATCGAAGAGGGCCTCGAGCTCACACTTGACTTCACGAAGCTCGACGCGGTCGCCGCGGTCGGCCAAGCCGTCGTTCCCGTGGTCCTGCAACATGCCGACACCGGCGACGTGCTCTTTGTCGGCTACGCCAATCGCGAAGCGCTCGCTGCGACGCTCGACGAACGCCGAGCGGTGTTGTGGTCAACCAGCCGCAACGAACTGTGGCGCAAAGGCGAAACGTCAGGCGATGTGCTCGAACTGGTTGACCTGCGAGTGAACTGCGAGCAGAACTCGGTGTTGTACCGCGTGCGACCGGTGACCGCCGGCGTGTGCCATACCTCCGGAGCGACCGGCGAAGCCCGACCCACGTGCTACTACCGCCAACTCGTGTCACTCGACGAGCTGGCGTTCGTCGACGGTCTCGCGTAGCTACCCGTGAGCTTCCTCGATGACGCCGATGAAACGGCTTCACCCGAAGGTCCCGGTCGAGAGCGGCTGATGATGGCCTTCGGGCTCGCCGTCGTAATCAGCATCGTCATCGGCCTGGTGCCGTACGCCCGCACGATCATCTACCCGTTCGCGCTGTTCGCGACCTGGGCCCACGAGATGGGACACGGCATTGGCGGCATCATCACCGGCAACGACTTTGTGGATCTTGAGCTCTACCGATCGCTCGGGGGTCAAGCTCGCATCGCGGGAGCCGACGGCATTGGCCAGGTGGTCGTGTCCTCGCTTGGCCTGATCGGTCCGGCGTTGCTCGGAGCGATCGTCATGATCGCCGGAAGCCGCGAACGCACAGCTCCGTACGTGCTGGCTGCGTTGTCCATTGTCGTGTTGCTCTCGACCCTGCTGTGGGTCCGAAACATGTTCGGCTTCATCGCCATGCTGGCCATAGGCGCAGTGCTGGGTCTCGCAGCTCGGTTCGCTCCGCCGACTGGTCGCATCATCTTGACCCAGCTGTTGGCGATCCAGCTGGCGCTGTCGGCATGGTCGACGCGTGACTATCTGTTCATCAAGGGATTCGAGCGCGACGGCTTCCAGAACTCCGACACCCAGAACATCGCCGAAGAGCTATTCCTGCCGTATTGGTTCTGGGGCGGATTGTTGGGCGGATTGTCGCTCGTGATCATTGGTTGGGCATTCTGGACCGCATGGATCCGACCGCTCCGAGCAACGAGCCCCGCCACGGCCAGCTGACCGCACTGCACTTGGCCGAAAGCGGCGACGACCTGGCGCACCTGGGGTTTGGCGGTGCGCCACTTGGCCAAACCGAGCTGGTTGGCGCTAGCCCCGTGCTCGGCGCAAGCCTTGCCGGGATCGAGGAGCTTGATGGCCTTGTGCTTCGGCCCCACGAGCCGTCGTCCATGGGCTCGGGCGAGCACGCGAACGGCGTCCGCTCGATCGACCATGTCGTCGTCATGACCCCGAACCCGGATCGCACCCAGGCGGCATTCGAGGCCCAGGGCCTCGAAGCTCGGCGGGTACGCCGAATCGAGACCTCGAAAGGCACGCGGCGACAGTCGTTCTTCTGGATGGGCGATGTGATCTGCGAGGTCGGTGGACCCGACGACGGCACTGGCGACGAGCCGGCGACCTGGTGGGGACTGGCACTCACGGTCGATGACATCGACGCGACCGCTGCCTTCTACGGCGAGCATGCATCGGCGGTCAAAGACGCCGTCCAGCCGGGCCGGCGAGTCTCTACGCTTCGGTCGCCACGGTCGACGACACCTGTTCTGTTCATCTCGCCGCACGTCAAAGCCTGATGTCGGAACCCTCGCTCTCTGAAGGCCTGGCGACGACGCGGTCCATTCGCAACTACACCGACGAACCGGTGACCGAAGCGGCACTCGCCCGGATCCTGCATCTCGCAACTCGAGCGCCGTCGGGGTCGAACCGTCAGCCGTTCCGATTCATCGTGTTGCGAGACGGCCCGGTTGCGCTGCGTGTCCGTCAGCTACTCGCCGACGGTGCACGCGAAGTCTGGGACGCCAAGCGGGCGACGAACGAGTTTCCCGATCGGGCCAAGGACACGCCGACAAGTCGCATGCTTGCCTCGATGGATGCGTACGTGGCGAACTTGGCCACCGCTCCGGTGATCGTGCTGCCTTGCATGATCAGGTACCGGGATCCGGTCGTGACTGAGGGCGCCTCGATCTACCCAGCGGTGCAGAACCTGCTGCTCGGCGCTCGTGCGGTCGGCCTCGGCGGGGCGCTCACGATGTTCCACCAGTTCCGTGACGCCGAGATTCGCGAGGCACTCGCGATACCCGACGAAGCGTTTATCGCCGCCACGATCACGATCGGGCATCCCCGTGGCTCCCATGGCCCGGTGCGGCGCAAGCCTCTTGATCAGGTGGTTTTCGAAGAAGCCTGGGGGAGTGCGCCTGCGTGGGCTGTCGACCCGCCCGGTACTCGATTCACCGGTGGGCCCCGCCCGGCCTAGGCCGGACACAAACCAACCCCGGCGTGGGGTGCCCGAGATGGGTACTGGCGAAGCACTACTTTTGTGCAGTGAAGTCGTCTTGGCATCGAACTTGGTTTGCGTTGCTGGCCCCGGTGCTCTTGCTGCTGGGCGCCTGCGCTTCTGCACCTGACGATCTCGAGATCGCAACGACCGCACCCGTGGCCACGACCGCTCCCGTCGGCGTTCCGCTCCAACCGACGCCGACACCGATCGGAATTCCAGCGGTGTTGGTGCCGGCGGACGGAGCAGATGCGCCGGGTGAACGCTCTGCTCGCGAAGCCCCGGTTGCTCCTTCGCCCACGGCGGCCCCCCAACCGACTGCCGCCCCTGAACCGACAGCCGCCCCTGAACCGACTGCGGCGCCCGAGCCAGCGCCAGCTGCGACGGCTGAGCCCGAAGCGACCGCAACACCCGAGCCTGAGCCGACGGCTACCCCGGAGCCTGAACCCACCCCGACACCAGAACCCGAGGAACCTGCACCCGAAGCGCCTGCGTCCCAATCCGACGGCCGGATTGTCACCGACACCGGCTACCTGCCGCTCGGACGAGCCGACTCGATTCCACTGGTCTTGCCCGTCGGACGGGTCGAGTTCATCGGCTTCCACGAAGCCAGCCATCCTGGTGCTGCTGGCATCAATGCGGCCGGAACCGGCGTCGACATGGTCACCATGGACTCACGCAGCCGTGGAACGCACGAGCGTTCGGCCGCCGACATCGTCGTTCCGCCCGGCGAGATCGTCGTGTCGCCCGCGACCGGAACGGTGATTGCGGCGAACGAGTACGTGCTCTACTGCGTGCACCAGGACAAGCTCGTCTACATCGAGCCTGACGGCTTCCCCGGTTGGGTGGTGCGTGTATTCCACGTCGAAGGCGAGCTTCCACCGGTCGGCACTCGTGTCGTCGGCGGCGTCACCAAGATCGCGGACTCGGCTCGCATGCTGCCGTTCGAGTCCCAGGTCGACGAGCTCACCGCCGAGCCGTCGTGGCCACACGTGCACGTCGAAGTTGTCGACACGAGCGTGCCCGACACCCGGCCTCCGGGTCCTGGCTGTCCCTGAGTTCCGCAGGACGTTCAGCGGTTCAGACGCTCACGCGAGCCCGCTGCGCGTTCGCAACGATCGCGGTAACCATCTCGGCGTGACGAGTCGCTGGAAGATCGTGGCCCATGCGCGGAAACATCAGCAGTCGAGAATCGGAGATTGCCTCGGCGGTCGATACGCCTCCGCTGGGGCGGACCAGCGTGTCCTCGAGGCCGTGGATCACGAGTGATGGCAGGCGCAGGCTCGTGAGCCCTTCTGTGCGGTCCGGCGATACAGCGATGGCCAAGGACTGCCGGAGGACACCAGCAGGGTTGTAGGAGCGTTCCAGGCTGGCCCTGAGCATCGCTTCGCCATGGTCGCGATCCCAATCGGCTCCACACACCATGCTGAACAGATCCAAGGTGCGGGCTATGGCAGCCTCTTTGGATGGGTCCTGGCCCTGGCGAGCGAGATGGGCGAAGACCCGAGCCGTCGGACGGCCAGTCCGTTGGTTGCCCGTGTTCGACATGATCGAGCACAACGATTGGATACGAGCGCCGTGGTCGATGGCGACCAGCTGCGCAATCATGCCGCCCATGGACATGCCGACGACGTGGACACCGTCGAGATCGAGGACCTCGAGCAGACCAGCGGCGTCGGCAGCCATATCGGACAGGTCGTACGAGGCCTTGGCCCACGATGGTCGGATGACGGCCTTCAGGAAGTCCAAGCGCGAGGGCGGGTCCGAAGACATGTGCTCGGACAGCCCGATGTCACGGTTATCGAAACGCACGACGGTGAAGTGCTCCGCGAGGCGGTCGACGAGTTCGGTTGGCCAGTCGGTGAGCTGGCCCCCGAGGCCCATCACCAACAGCAATGGCGGTCCGGAACCATCGATCTCGTAGGTGATGTCGATCCCGTTGGCCTTGGTCGTTGCCATCGTCGGCTCCTCGCACTCGATGCGGCGTTGAGGGTAACGCGAGGACCCCGGACCGAGCCGTCGTCGTCAGGCTCCGGCGTCGCCCGTCGATGGCGGTGACGCCGTCCAGTCCTCGTAGGGGCAATGGCGGCAACGACTAGCGCAGCAGGTGCCGCGGCGCCGGAGGAAGCCAGCGGTCATGACAAAGAGTCCCGACCCGGGATCGAAGTAGCCGTCGCGGCCGGCTGCTTCAGCCGCGTCGTGAGCGGCCTGCCATGACGGCGGTTCGGGATTCATCGCCGAATGTGGAGCGGCATGCCTCGGCCGAGCAGCGCCGCTTCGGCCAACGACTCGGACACGGTGGGATGGGGGTGCATGGTGAGCGAGAGGTCTTCGATCGTGGCCGCCAGCTCGATTGCTAACGCCGCCTCGCCTGCAAGTTCCGATACATGTGGGCCGACTGCGTGGACGCCGATAACGGTGCCGTCGGGGTCACTCACGATCCACGTGCTGCCGGTCGCAGCGCCCATGGTCTGCGCACGGGCGTTTGCGGCCAGCGGGAAGCGATGGATCGACGCTCCTGTCGCCTCGGCGTGACCGAGGGTGACGCCGACGGACATGACTTCGGGGTCCGAGAAGATGACCTCGGGGATTGCGACGGGCGCAATTGTTGGTTCGCCGAGCAGGTGGTGCACCGCTCGCTCAGCGTCTGACGTTGCTCGATGGGCGAGCGCCGGTCCGGCGATCAGGTCGCCAATGGCGTACACCCCAGGGGCGGCCATCAGGTTCTCGTCGACGATGACGTGTCCGTGGTCGTCGACGGCGCTTCCCGTGACGTCGAGTGAACAGGTGTCGCTGTTCGGGCGCCTCCCGACGGCAACGACAGTGACGGTTGGCCGCAACGTGGAACCGGTATCAAGGTCCACCGCACTGCCGTGGCTTCGTAGCGCTCTCGTAGCCGTGAGCACGGTGATCCCGAGTCGGCGAAGCGTCTGTTCGACCGGGCGGCGAAGCTGGGTGTGCAACGCGGGCAGGATCGTGTCGGCTGCTTCGACGAGGGTCACCGCGGTTCCGAGCTTTGCGAAAGCGATACCGAGCTCGACGCCGATGTAGCCGGCGCCAAGAATCACCATCGACGGCGGCAGCTCTTGGAGCGCAAGCGCCCCGGTCGAGTCGAGCACGGCGTCGCCTAGCGGGATGTCCGGCAGCCCAATCGGCCGGGAACCGGTCGCCACGATTGCGTGATCAAAGTCGATGTGGCGGACCTGGTCGTCGTGAGCCACGCTGAGGCGGTCGCGGCGGGCGAAGTGGGCGGTTCCGGGAATGACGGTGACGCCGGCCGCATGCAACAGGTGGTCGACACCGTTGCGAAGGCCCTGGCTGACATCGGCAAGATGGGCGGCAATCTCACCCATGTCGGTGTCGATCGAAGCGGTCAGTCCGGGCACGGTTCCCGAGATAGCCCGATCGCGGAGCGACGCGACCTCGATGAGCGTCTTCGAGGGAATACAGCCGACGTTGAGGCAGGTGCCGCCAAGCGAGTCGCGTTCGACGAGCATGACTTCGCGGCCGCCGTCGGCAGCCCGTAGCGCAGCCACATAGCCGCCAGGTCCTGATCCGATGACGACGACGTCGGTGCGTTCTCCGATTGCTCCGACGACCATCAGTCGCCAAGCACGAGGTTGATGGGGTTCTCGAGCAGCGATGCCACTCGTCCCAGCAGAGCCGTCGTGACGTCGCCGTCGAGGAGGCGGTGGTCGGTGCCGATGACCAAATGCATGGTCTTGCGGGCCACGACCTGTCCGTCGACGACGAATGGCCGAGCGGCGATGGAACCGAACCCGAAGATCACGGACTCGGGCGGGCGGATGAGCGGGAGCGCTTGTTCGCCGCCAAGGCTTCCGAAGTTCGTGATCGTGACGGTGCCGTCACGGAACGCAGACGCGGGAAGCGAGCCGTTGCGGGCCCCGTCGACCGTGGTCCGAACGGCGTCGGCGATCGACGCGAGCGAGCTGTTGCCCGCATCCGCGATCACCGGTACGACAAGACCTTGAGGCGCAGCAACGGCGACGCCGACATTGATGCTGTCGTGGTGTGTGATCGTCTCGGCCTCGAGGTCGAGGGTGGCATTTGCAATCGGGTGCTGCTCGATCGCGTTCGCTACTGCCGCAACGAAGAACGACAGCGGAGTCAGTCCTGCGAACTCGGCGCGACCGCTGCTTCGCAACTGCTCCCGCAGCTCTAACAGGGGCTCGGCATCGATCTGTTGGAAGCTGTGGATGTGGGGAATCTGCGACCACGAGCGGTCCATGTTGCGTGCGATGGCACGGCGGATGCCCCGCAGCGGCTCGACGATCGCTGGGTCGTCCGCTGCTCGCACCGGTGCGTCCGTCGACTCGTCCTGAGGAGAGGGAACAGCGGCAGAGGACCTGTCCGGCGACTCGATTGGGCGTTCAGCTACGGCGATGTCGGCCACTGCTTCTGGGGCCTCCGGCGCCTCGGGCTGGTGATCAGCGGGCGGGTCGTCAACCGCCTCGGCGACAGGCTCTGGCGGGGTCTCGGCCTGTGGCTCGGGTTCAGCTCGTGCTTCTGATTCGGCAGAGACCGGCTCCGGCTCGGGCTCTGGCTCGGGAAGTGGCTCGGGCGACGACGCTGGCCTCGTCGCGGTGCCGTCGAGCGGATCAAGATCGGTCAACAAGATGCGGCCGCCGGGACCGGTCCCCGCGACGGCAGACAGATCGATGCCTCGGCGTGCTGCCTCAACACGAGTCGTTGGTGATGCCTTGGGTCGCTGCGGCCGCGCATAGTGCTCGACCGGGGTCGCCGGGGGAGCAGCTGCGAGCTGGAACGTGCTGACGGTCGGGGTCGGACCCGGTTCCGCCGCGGTATCGATGTCGGGAGCCGCATCAACTGGGGGAGCCGCTGGCTCGGGGTCGACGTCTGCAGGATCGATGACGGCCAGCACAGATCCGACTTCGATCATGTCGCCGACCTCGCCTCCAAGGGCCACGATGACGCCATCGACCGGTGCGGGAAGCTCGGCATTCGACTTGTCGGTCATGACCTCGACGATGGTCTCGTCTCGGGACACACGGTCGCCGACCTGGACCCGCCAGGCGATGATCTCGGCCTCTTCGAGGCCCTCGCCGATGTCGGCCAGTCTGAATTCGTGACTCATGGTCGAACCTCGAGGAGGCGGTGCACGGCCGCCTCGATACGGCGAGCATCGGGCACATACGTGTCCTCGAGCTGCCCGACGGGATACGGCGTGTCGAACCCGGAGACTCGCACGGGCGGAGCCTCGAGCGACCAGAACGCGTACTCGTTGATCGTGGCGATCACCTCGGCGGCGAACCCGCCGGTAGGAACGGCTTCTTCGACGACGATGACGCGGCCCGTGCGTTCGACCGCAGCCACGATCTCATCGATATCGAGCGGCACAAGGGTGCGCAGATCGAGGACGCCGACCGAGAGTCCTTGCTGGGCCAGATTGCGAGCGGCGCGCACGGCGACTTCGACCTGGTAACTCCAGGTGATGATCGTGACGTCGTCGCCCGGCGTCGCCCAACGGGCCTTGCCAAAGGGCACGCGGTACTCGCCTTGGGGAACCGGTCCCTTGACGCCGCGATACCCGCGAAGCGGTTCGAGGAAGACCACCGGGTCTGGATCCCGGATCGCTTCGGTGAGTAGGCCCTTGGCATCGGCGGCAGTCGATGGCGTAACGACCTTGAGCCCTGCGATGTTCGTGAGCTGCCCTTCGAGCGAGTCGCTATGTAGCTCTGGCGTACGCACGCCGCCGCCGAACGGCGAACGAATGGTGATCGGCATCTCGAAGCGGCCAAGGGTGCGGTACCGGAACCGGGCGATCTGGCCGGCGAGCTGATGCATCGCCTGGTAGCCGAACCCGAGGAACTGGATCTCAGGAACGGGCACCATGCCACCGGCGGCGAGCCCGGCCGCAGCGCCGAGAATCGCGGCTTCAGCGAGTGGCATGTCGACGATGCGGTCCTCGCCAAACTGGTCCAGCAGGCCTTCGGTCGCACGAAACACGCCTCCGCTCAGAGCGACGTCTTCGCCAAAGACGACAACCCGTTCGTCGCGTTCCATCTCGGCGGCGAGCGTCGCGTTGATCGCGGCCACCATCGTCATGGTCGGATCACTCATCGTGCGCCTCCGCCGGACTCATGACCAAGATGGTCGGCGAGCGCTGCTCGTTGTCGTTGCTGGCGCGGCGTGGGGTTGGCGAAGACGTGGTCGAAGAGGTCGAGTTGAGCGAGCGGCAAGTTGGTCGCCCAGTTCCAGGCGTGGTCGATCGCACTGGCAGCGGCCTGTTCCGCATCTGCCTGGTGGTGTCGGTCCCAGATGCCACGGGCCTCGAGTTGGCGGCGGAAGGTCACGAGAGGATCTCGCTCGCGGGCCTCGGCAAGCTCGTCTTCGGGTACGTATCGAGTCGGGTCGTCAGCGGTCGTGTGGGCATTGAGGCGATAGTTCACGGCCTCGATGAGGGTCGCTCCCGAGCCGGCCAGAGCACGGTCCCGGGCGGCGGCGACGACCTCGTGGACAGCAAGCGGGTCCATGCCGTCGACGGTGACCCCGGGGATGCCGAATGCTTCGGCCTTTGATGCAAAGCCAGCGGCTGCGGTCTGCTTCGACGTTGGCGTCGAGATGGCCCACTGGTTGTTCGAGCACAAGAAGATAACTGGCACCTCGAGCACGCCGGCCAGGTTGCCTGCCTCGTAGAAGTCGCCTTCAGAGGTGGAGCCGTCGCCGAAGAACACGAGGACGACGCCCGGTTCGCCACGGAGCTTGAGCGCCCAGGCAAGCCCGACGGCGTGCAGGATCTGGGTGGCGAGTGAAATCTGGGGCGGGAACACCCGCACCGGCTCGGGGATATGTCCGCCCTCAGGATGACCGAGCGCCCATGCGGCAAACCGGTTGAGCACCTCGGGACCGAAGCGTCCGAGCGCGAGCGGTTCTCGGTACTGGGGGATTACCCAGTCGGTCGTCGGATCGAGCGCCCAGGTTGCGCCGACGGTGGTGGCCTCTTGGCCATCGATCGGCGCAATCGTGCCGATCCTGCCCTGGCGTTGGAGGCTCCAGAGGCGATCGCTCGCCACCCGGGCTTTGATCATCTCGCACAGCATGGCGATGAGGTCTTCGTTGTGCAGCGTGGTTGGCACAGTCCGACTCTAGAGCAGCGCTACCGGGGGTGTACCGTCTCTCGCCGTGACGGATTCTGTAGAACTTCATGTCGTCGATCGGGGCGAAGGCCCAGCGATCTTGTTGGTGCACGGCTGGCTGAACGACGCGACGGTATGGAACGGCATCATCGACGAGCTCGAGGCAGACTTCCGGTGCATTGCCGTCGACCTGCGCGGTCACGGACAGAGCGGCGCCGCCGGGGTGGGCAACTACGGGCGAGAGCTGGTCCTCGATGATCTGCGCAACGTGCTCGATGAGCGAGATATTGCGCAGGCGATCGTTGTTGGCCATTCGCTCGGCGGCTACCTCGCGCTCGCCTTGGCCATCGAAGACCCAGCGCGGGTTTCCGGCCTCGGCCTCGTTGCTGCGGGCCCCGGGTTCCGCAATCCGGAAACCCGTGAGCAGTGGAACGACTCGGTGCGAGCGACTGCTGCCGACCGAGAGATCCCTGAGGGCATGGAAGCCATCTCGATGCACGTCGATGCGATGGTCATGGACCGGCTCGGTGAAGTCGCCGCGCCCGCGTGTGTCGTGGTCGGAGCCCGTGACAAGAGGTTCTTGGCCTCGGCTGACGTGTTCGACAAGTACCTCGACGTCAAGGAGCGCCACATCATCGATGAGATGGGGCACATGGTGCATGTCAAGGCGCCAGCCGATGTCGCGTCGGCGCTTCGATCTGTCTTCGGTTAGGTCCTCGACTCGGAGTGAGGAGCCTCGTTCGCGGGTGACGCCTAACGAGTGATGATCGCGGCGGCAGCCTTGACATCGGCGCCGGTGAGCAAACTGACCTGCGTCGGGTCCGTACGCAGGCCAGGCGTTGTGGCGAGGCGGACGGCTTGTTGCTCGATGCTCTGTTCGAACAGTCGTCGAGCGAAGCGGGCGTTGCCGAAGCTGTTGGATCGTCGGGCCGTCTCAAAAGTCACGTCGAGCACGGGGTCTGCGTCGGGTGCGAACGTGTACGACGCATCGGTGGCCATCTTGTGTGCGATCTCGACGAGCTCGCTGGCGGCATAGTCCGGGAACGTGATCTCGCGGGCGAAGCGGGACCGCAAGCCAGGATTCGATTCCAGGAAGTGGCCCATGAGCTGCGGGTAACCGGCGGCGATGACGACGAGGTTGTCTCGATGGTCTTCCATGCGCTTCACGAGCGTTTCGATGGCCTCGGTTCCGAAGTCACCATTGCGGGGACCGACGGGCGTGAGTGCGTACGCCTCGTCGATGAAAAGGACACCGCCGAGCGCTCGGCGCACGGCGCGCCCAGTTCGGGCTGCGGTGTGGCCGACGTATTGGCCGACGAGGCCAGCGCGGTCGACCTCGACCAAGTGGCCGACGTCGAGCAGTCCCATGGCGCCGTACAACTCGGCCAACAACCGAGCAACGGTCGTCTTGCCCGTACCCGGGTTGCCCAAGAACGCAAGGTGGTGCGTGAGCGTGATGTTGTCGAAACCCTGCCGGCTGCGTTCGCGCTGCACCTCGAGAAAGGCGAGGTGCGTCTCGACCTGTTCCTTGACGTCGCCCAAGCCAATCAGACCGTCGAGATCGGCCTTGACCTCGTCGAAGGTCCGCTTAGGGGTGCGCGTCGGTTCAGGGAGGAGCGGACCGAGCCGCTTGTCGACGCCGAGGCGCACCGCGGTTTCGCGGGCGCGTTCGCCCGCGTCGAGTGCGGCCTTGCGCAGGCGGTCACGGGGTCCCATGGCGACGACGGTATCGGGCGGGTCTCAGGGTCGCAGCGCGGGTACGGCACCAACGCTGCGCCGTCCTAAGCGTGCTGCCCAGTCCAGTTGTGCGGGCGCAACTGGACGTCCTCGCAGGAAGCCCTGGGTCGCGACCACGCCATGGTCGGCGAGCCACGTTTCTTCTTCGATCCGTTCGACGCCTTCGGCGGTGATGTCGATACCAAGCTCGTCGAGCATGCCGACGATGCCGCGGACAAGGTGCTGGTTCGCCGCATCGGAGTCGATGTTGGCGATGAGCGAACGATCGAGCTTGACGACATCGACAGGCAGGTCTCGCAGAAAGCCCAACGGCGAGTAGCCGTTGCCGAAGTCATCGATTGCGATCTTCACGCCGCTCCGGCGAACTTCTGCCAACTCGACGGCGAGTGCGGCGGGGTCACGGACTGCTGCGGTTTCGGTGATCTCGAGACCGAGACGTTCCGGCGGGACGCCAGCAGCAATGACGGCGTCGCTAAAGCGCGCCGCGAAGCTGGCAACCTCGAGTTCGCGGGGCGAGAGGTTGACCCAGATGCGGACGTCGGAGGGGGTGGCCGGGTCTTCGAAGATTGATGCGACGCTGCGCAACATGCTCGACGTCAGTTGCTCGGCCAGCCCAAAGGACTCGACGAGCGGGACGAAGACCGCGGGGCTTACGAACTCGCCACTGGGGCGGAACCAACGGGCGAGCGCTTCGGCGTGGGCGATCCGGCCGGTGTCAAGATTGAAGACCGGCTGGAGGTGACACAGGATCTCGCCGTGGGCCAACGCGGTTGGCAGCGCGTGCACGAGCTCGCCGGTGCGGCTCACCTGGCGGTTGTAGACGATGGCGGTTCCGCGCTTCGCTCGCTTGGCCAAGATGAGTGAGCTGTCGGCCTCGAGCAGAAGCGAGGCAAGTGTCGACTCGTCATCGCTCATAGTGATGCCCACCGATGCGCTCACTGCGTGCTCGCGGCCGTCGATCGTCATCGGCCCGCTGAGCATGCCGAGGATCTCATTGCCGAGCCGCTCGAGTGCCTCGATGCCCGCATCGGCCAGCGTGCCGTACACCACGAACTCATCTCCGCCGAAGCGAATGAGCTCAAAGTCTACGCTGTTGAACTGGAACCCTTGCAGCCGTTCGGTGACGATCTTCAGGACGCGGTCACCAGTGTGGTGGCCCCAGACGTCGTTGATCGCTTTGAAGCTGTCGAGGTCGATGTAGGCGAGGACGACCCGCTCATCGGTGTCGTCCACCGTGGCGAGGAGGTCGTCAAGGGTCCGTTCCAGGCGGCGACGGTTCCACGCGCCGGTTGTCGGGTCACGGTCGGCCGTGTCGGCGAGCTGGTCGATGGCCTTGCCGTGCGCACGCTCGACGCTCCGGCGCTGGCGGACCTCAGCGATGGTGAGGCCGAGCAGCAGAATGCCGACGATCGCTACGACGATTGTGGCGACAGCGGTCAAGAGTCGCTCGGTCCGCAAGAGCGCCAGCTCGGCTTCGGATTCGACCTTGATGGCGTCGTGGGCGACGCGAATGTCGTTGAGCAGGGCTTCGTCGATCGCCAGGAGCTCAAGCATGAAGGCGTTGCGGGCGTCGGCGCCGAGGGGGACGCCAGCTTCGAGAAGGGAACCGAATCGCTCGTTTCGGTCGAGCAGCAGCGGGCTGTCAGGACCGGGTTCGGTCAACGACCATGTGATGTCGTTGAGGCCGTCGACTGAGAACTGCCGGAGGTCGACGACGTCGTTCCAAAGGCGGGTTCTGAGCGGCGGCTCGGTCAAACGATTGAACCGCTGGTTGCTGAAATCGGGAAGGTCGCGCAATACCTCAGCCCGGTCACGATCGAGCACATCGGCGTACTCGATCGAACTCGAGATGGCGGCATAGGTGAACGCAATATCTCGTGTCGTCCGCTCATAGGGGAGCACGAGACCGCCCGCGTTGGAGCGGGCGAGTGTTGTCAAGAGACCCATCGTTGCGCTCGGCGGCTCCCCGACGACCTGTTGGTCGACGATGTCGACGGCAAGCACGAACTGATCCGCGACGAGCGACAAGACCTCGACGCGCTCATTGCCTGCCCCGCTGGTGCCGAGTTCCCGCAGCAGCTCGGTGAGCCTTGCCGGTGCTTCCGTCAGCAGGTCCTGGGTGCGTGCGTGCTCGAATTCGGCGATGTCGATCAGTTCCGCGGATGCGTCAGGTTGCCCCGCAGCTTGCAGCGCCACATCGAGTCGGCTGATCGCCGAGACCATTTCGTAGAGAGCGACCGTCGTATCAATTGGTGCGATTGCGTTTTCAGAGGCGCGAAGTTCCTCACCACGGTCGGTCCAAAACCAAATGCCCGCGCCAAGCACCGCCGTCGTCGGAACGAGCGCGAGGAGAAGCAGAACCCAAGTTCGAATGTTTGCGCGCCGCTGAGACACGGTGCCCCATCGGCGCCGGCCCACCGTCGCTGAGCGACACCTGTGATCTGAGTCGAACGGCCCATGAGGGGAAGCCGAAGGTGTCTCGGCAGGCGCGCAGGCTCGGCTCGCGACCTCAAATCGGTACTGGGCTAGCGTTTCGGTCGATCGTGAGGAGATGTCACATGGGTGTTGCAGTTGTTACCGGAGCGAGCCGTGGACTTGGTGCTGCGATCGTGGATCGCCTCGCCGCAGATGGCTGGGACGTTGCCTGTGTGGCCACGAGCGAAGCAAGCGCCGCACCGGTCGCCCGGTCGACCGCAGAGGAACACGGCGTTGCCACGCTGGCGCTCGGTGCGTTGGTGCAAGAGCGTGACCAAGTCGATGCTGCGCTTGATCGCGCCGAAGCCGAGCTTGGGCCGATTTCGCTGATGGTCAACAACGCGGGCATCGCGCAGGTGAAGGCGTTCGAGGATGTTGATCCCGAAGATTTCCAGTCGATTGTGGACATCAATTTGATGGGGGTCTTCCATGGCTCCCAAGCGGCAGCACGGCGCATGATCGCAAGTGGTACGAGCGGAGCGATCGTGCAGCTGGGTTCGATCGCGGGCGTGAACGGCTTTCCAGAACGGGTTGGGTACTGCGGGACGAAGGCGGCGGTGCATCACATGACCAAGGTCATGGCCGTTGATCTCGCGCGGCACCGGATCCGGGTGAACACCGTGGCGCCTGGCTACATCCGGACCGACATGGTGCAGGATCTGATCGATGCGGGCACGCTCGACGAGCGTCGCCTGGCGGGCCGGATCCCGACCGAGGATCTCGGTCGGCCCGAGGACATCGCGTCGTGTGTTGCGTGGCTCGCATCGTCAGAGTCGTCGTACGTGACGGGCGAGACGATCACGGTCGATGGCGGATGGCTCGCCTACGGCCACATCTAACCACCCGGTCGTTCTTCTGGAGCCGGCCCGCGTCGCCCATATGGGTCGCGTGGGTCATTTCCCCCGTTGTGATCCGATCGCCTCATTGGCTTGAGGTCAACGCCGATGGCTCCCTATGCGCTTCTTGCGGGCTTTCGCCGCCGCGTTTCTGGTGTTGGCTTGCCTGTCTCTTCCGGCAGGCGCGTGGGCTGATGAGGCCGATGATTCGACACGCCAGTCGATGGCCGACACCGAACTTCTCGAAGCCCTTGAGTCCGTCGGCTTGCTCGACACCTGGTTCTCGGCGAGCCCGCATAGCGAGGTGCTTTCGAGCATGCGCTTGGTCGGATCTCCCGCAATGGAGGAGGCGAGAACCGGACTGATCGAGAACGCTCGCGCATTGGCACAAAGCCGCGGCGACGAGCTGCGCTTGCTGGTCGCGATCGAGACGGTCGAAGCGACGATCGCTGACCTCGAAGCCTTGACCCGAGCACTGCGCGAGCATCACTTGGTCGGTGACCGGACGCTCGATGCTGTCGACGCCCGACGGCTCCAGAAGCGCCTGCTGGAGTCGCAGCACGACGACGATCATCGTGCCCTCGACGGAACGCTCGACGCGGTCGAGCAGTTGCGCACGAAGCTTCGGGTCGCCCTGGTCGACGCTCAGAGCACCGACGCCGTCCCCGAGCGAGCGTCCGGGAAAGAGGCCGACGTTCGTGCCCTGTCCCAGGTTCTCGCCGAACTCGACGGCCTGTATGTCGAGCTTGATGTGTTGCGAGCAGAGGCGATGATCACGACCGACGAAGACGCGGCGCTGCAAGCGGCGCTCGACGCTGGGGTCCCCGAGCTACACGAGCTCCGTCGCGCCGCCCGGACTCCCGTCGATGGACTTCCTGCAATCACGCTCGATGCGTATCTGACCTCGGGCAGCCACGGCATCAGCGGCTGCGCAGTGGACTGGGCGATGCTGGCCGGCATCGGCCGCATCGAGTCGCTGCATGGCACGCTCGGCGGCGCCTCGGTCAGTCTCTCGGGCAACGTCTCGCCTCGGATTCTCGGACCGTTACTCGACGGTGGCGCGACCGCCCGCGAGGCGGTCGAAGCTGCAGAGGCAGCCGAAGCCGAGGCAGCGGAGCAGCTTCGCCTCGAAGCCGAAGAAGCTGCCCGAGTGGCGGCCGAAGAGGAACGGCGTCGCCGTGAGCTCTTCGGCAACCCGACGCCGACTCCTACGCCAACGCCGCTCTTCACGGTTCCGACCCCTACCCCAGAGCCCACCCCCGAACCATCAGAGGACGACGACAAGCCTCGTGGCAATGGCTTCGCGGTCATCGTTGACACCGACGATGGCGAGCTCGACGGGAACCCCCGTTGGGATCGGGCTGTCGGCCCGATGCAGTTCATCCCCGGCACCTGGGCGTCGTGGGATAACGATGGCAACGGCGACGGGGTGATCGATCCGCACAACATGTACGACGCAACACGATCGGCGGCCGCCTACCTGTGCTATCTCGAACGCCGGAGTGGGCCGTCACCTTGGAACTACATCCTCGGCTACAACGCCTCGGACGCGTATGTCGCCGACGTCATGGAAACGACGCTGCGCCTGCGTGAACTCGAACTGCCAAGCCGCCCGGGCGCCAACAGCTAGCCGCTGGCTCGGGCCTAGCGACGACGACGGCGACGCTGTGTACGCGGCGCGCTTGGACCGTCGTCGTCATCGGAGCGTGATGGACCGGGCGCAGCGATGTCCGGTGGCGTGATCGCACCGTCGAGCACCTCGCGCATGTATGCGACGTGGTGGGTGGCAGTGCCGCAACAGCCACCGATGATGTCGATGCCGAGTTCTTTCATGCGAAGCAGGTGCGCTCCCATGACCTCGGGCGTGCCGTTGTAGACGAGCTTGTCGCCCTTGAACTCGGGGATGCCTGCGTTGGCCTTGACGATGATCGCCGCACCAGGTGCAGCGGCACGCAGCTCGGCGACGGCTTGTTCGGTCTCGGCGACGTTGTTGCCGCAGTTGGCGCCGAACGCAGCGAGGTCGAGCGCGGAAAGGCGCTCGGCGGCTTCGGTGCCGGTCACGCCCATCATGGTGCGTCCGTTGGTGTCGTAGCTCATGGTCACGACGATCGGAAGCGACGACGCCGAGCGAGCGCCACGGACGGCTGCTTCGACCTCTTCGAGGCTCGACATCGTTTCGATCCAGAGCAGGTCAGCGCCGCCCGCTTCGAGGCCGGCGGCCTGGGCCGCGAAGGCCTCTGCGCACGCATCGGGGGTCATGGTGCCGAGTGGCTCGAGTAGCTCGCCGCTGGGTCCCATGCTTCCGGCCACCAGGACGGTGCGGTCACTCGCGTCGACCGCTTCGCGGGCACGTGCGGCTGCGGCTTCGTTCAGCTCGAAGACCCGGTCTTGCAGATTGTGGAGCTTGAGGCGGTATGCGGTGCCGCCAAACGAGTTCGTCAAGATGATGTCGGAACCGGCCTTGATGTAGCCCTTGTGCACGTCGACGATGTCGTGCGGCAGGTTGATGTTCCACATCTCGGGCGGGTCGCCAGCGGTAAGGCCGCGGGCAAAAAGTTCGGTACCCATTGCACCGTCAACGAGAAGGGTGCCGCGTTCTTCGAGAAGCTCTGCGATGGTCGCCATGGCACTCATTTTGCCGCATCGAAGGCAGACACGTACTTATGGTGGCGGATTGCACACCCATGCGAGTCGTCAATGACCGGGGGAGTAGGGTCCGGCCATGGTCGATTTTGGTGTGAACATGTTCCCGACGGACCTCGCGATCAGCCCCACGGAGCTGGCCGTCGAGACCGAATCCCGAGGCTTCGAATCGCTCTGGTTTCCTGAGCACAGCCACATCCCAACGAGTCGTGAAACACCGTGGGGGTTGAACCCCAAAGCGCCGCCGCT
>CALDGN010000148.1 GCA_937942965.1 uncultured Acidimicrobiales bacterium
CAGGCAAGCCTGCCCACGTAGCTCAGTCGGATAGAGCGGGGACCTCCTAAGTCCTAGGCCGGGGGTTCGATTCCCTCCGTGGGCGCCACTCGCTACGACTCTTCGAGGAAGACGGGGATGTCACGGCGTGCGTGCAGGATCCGCCAAACATCGACGTGCGAGTCATCGCCGACGTAGAAGATCAGGTACGGGAAGCCGGCGACGGGCCAGCTGCGGAGTTCGGGGATATTCAACTCGAACGCGAAGCGCAATGAACCCGTCAGCGGATGGTCGCTGAGATGCTCAAATGCGCGCTCAAGCGACTCGACGAAGCTTGCGGCGATGCCTGGAGGCGCCTCTTCCACGTAGTAGTCAAACGCTGCGTCTGCGTCGCTGATTGCGAGTTGCCGGAGCGTTATGCGTGCCGCCACGTCAGCTGGACTGAAGTCGCTCTCGCAATGCACCGATGTACTCGTCTGCCTCAGCGGCCACGGGAGAAGCAGCACCTTCGAGCAGGGCGGAACGAAGACGATCTCGCTCTTGCGCCCTCCGGATCAGGTCTCGTATGTACTCGCTTGTCGATCCATAGTCGCCACGAGTCACCTGCGTGTCGACGAACGACTTGAGCTCATCGGGCAGAGACACGTTCATCGTCGTCATGCACGAACAATAGACCGCTTGGCAAAGATTGCCAAGCGCACATCGAGCGTCCTAGTGACGCTGCACGCAGTCGGGTCGAAGCGAAGACGCCTACGGAACGAAGCTGATGGTCAGGTGCTCGAGATCAAGATCGAGCTCGCCTAGGCGTGCCTGAAGGTCGGCTTGATCGAACGTGCGGTCCTTCAAGAACTGCTCATCAACAACGAATCGAAGCGTCGTGCCACGGGGCGCTTGGCGGCCGGTGTCAGCAAAAGGCGCATCTGGCTGGCCGCACGTGTAGGTCTGTTCATGAAGCGTCGCTTCATGGGAGACGCGGAGCGACGCCGTATGTGAGAGGGCGTTGACCACGACAATTCCCACCTTGCACACCTCCCGCTTGAGGCGCTCGTGCTCTTTGTGGTCCCGGCAGGCGTACAGGGTTGTCATGATGGCCTCGCCGAACGGGATTCCGAAGCAATCAGGCTCGAGCGAAATGCCAAGTCCGTCATTGCGGATCTCGACGTCGAGGCCGTCCACATTGATACCGATGTGGCGGACGGTCCCGCAGTGCGCCTCGGCCAACGACAGGCAGAGCGCTTCGGGCGCGTTCACCGCCTCGATCATGTCGCCTGAGTACGGATGTTCGACGTAATAGGTCTGGTGGTGTGGGTAGCCAGCATCGCCTGTTTGGCCTCGTCCTGGGTCTCGTAGCGAGCGATGTCAAATCGAGTCCCGTGCGTGTCCTGCCGTACGAGATGCCAACTCACATCGCGAGACTACCGAACCGCCTCGGTGCAGAACCGCCGAGGTGGTCGCCGTCGTAGCTAGCCGATGGGTGGTTGAAACTAGGGTCGGTTGTGGAAGGAAGGGAGCGACGATGCCTGAGCTGCAGCGAGTGAACGGTGCCGATGCGAGTGCGTCGGCAGTGAGCGAGATCCTCAATCGCGATGGCGCAGTCATCGTCGAAGGGGCGGTTGCGCCGGACCTGTTGGCAGCGCTCAACGACGACCTCGATCGGTTCGTCGACGACCTCGGCGTCGGTCTGCGCAATCCGGTCAACGACCGTATGGTCCAGTTCTACGGCTCGTCGACGGTGCGCTTCGATGGCCTGCCGGCGAAGTCCGATGGCTTCGTCGAGGTGCTCCAGCTTCCGCTACTCCAAGACGTCGCCGAGATCGTGCTCAAGCCGCAGTGCCTCGACTTCCTCCTCAACACGGCGCAGCTCATCGAGATCCGCCCCGGCGAGTCCGTCCAGGACATTCATCGCGACGAAGACGCCTGGCCGCATATGCCGCAGGACAAGCCGCAGCTCGAGGTCGAGGCCATGTTTGCGCTCACCGACTTCACGCTCGCCAACGGCGCAACGCAGGTCGTCGTGGGAAGCCACCTGTGGGAGCCCGACCGGATGCCTACGAACAACGAGATCACCCACGCGGAGATGCCCGCCGGCTCGGCACTGATCTACCTGGGCTCCACCCTCCACGGCGGCGGGGCGAACACCACCAAGGATGAGCGGCGCCGAGGCATGTTCCTCGGCTTCGTCGTCGGCTGGCTACGCACCGAGGAAAACATGTTCCTCACCGTGCCGCTCGAGGCCGCCCGAACGATGCCCGTGCGAGTGCAAGAGCTCCTCGGCTACAAGCCGCACGGACCTATCGGCGTCGTCGACGTCGGCACCCCAATGGTGCTGCTCGAACCGTCGCCGTCAGCCCAATAGTCAGAGGAGCGCGTAGCCGAGGAACCAATCCGGCAGCGAGCGTCGGTGTCCACGCAGTGCGACGACTTTGATGTCGCCGGACCGGGTGGCGGTCGACCAGGCGAGATCCCCGATCCACCATCTCGACAGCGTTTCGGTTGTGGTCGTGATGACAATCTCAGCGTCGTAGCCACCATCGGTCGTGCACAACTCCGCGGTCCCGTTGCTGATGATGAGCCACATCGAGCGATCGCCGAGCGGGCGGTCGGTCAGCGAGAACTCGATGACCGTGCGCTCCGACGGAACGTTCTCGAAGTTGATGCGACGCTGGATGTCCCACAGCAACACATCGGGATCCAGGTGGTCGGGTTGCAACCCTCGGCGGTCCCACGCCGTCGACCACTTCGCAAGCTCGATGAGCACGGGAGCGAGCGCAGTGCCCGCTTCGGTCAACGAGTACGACGTAGCCGTGTCTGCGCCGTGCTGTTCGACCAAGCCCGACGCGCACAGCTGGCGGAGCCGCTTCGACAGCGTGTCCTTGGCGATGGCGGGGAGGCCTCGCCGGATCTGGTTGAAACCCGTTGAACCGCTGAGGAGCTCCCGGACGACGAGAAGCGTCCACCGCTCCCACACGAGTTCGAGCGCTCTCGCCATTGGACAGAACTGTCCATAGCTGGTTGCCGGAACGGCCGTGTTGCTCATTGCTCCTCGTTCTGAAACAAGCGGGTGCTGAGGTACTTGGTGCCGGAGTCACACGCCACCGTCACAACCGTCGAGCCGGGCCCGAGCTGGCGAGCGGTCTCGATCGCAGCGAGCACGTTGGCACCCGTGGAGGTGCCGGCGAAGACCGCTTCCTCCTTGGCAACGCGGCGGGACATGGCCATGGCGTCGGAGCTCGAGACGGTGACGATGTCGTTGACCAGCGCTCCGTCCCAAAGCGGGACGACGAACCCAGCGCCGACGCCTTCGATGTAGTGGCTGCCCGATGAGCCGCCCGACAGCACCGCTGATTCCTCGGGCTCGACCGCGACGACCCGCACGGCCGAGGCGTGAGCTCGGAGGGCGCCCGAAATGCCCATGATCGACCCGGCCGTGCCGACGCTTTGCACGAACGCGTCGACCTCTCCATCCGTCTGTGCCCAGATCTCATCGCCCATTACGCGATAGCCGTTGAGCTGGTCGACGTTGCGCAGTTGGTCGGTCCAGTAGCCGTTGGTTTCGGCAGCGATCTCGGCCGCGGCATCGATCATGGCGTGCGTCAACGCGGCGTCGGTCGCACCACCATTGCTCTCGACCAGGGTGAGTTCAGCGCCGAGCGATTCCATGTGGCGACGCTTCTCGACGCTGTACGCATCGGAGGTCACGATCCGGAGCGGATGCCCTTTGGCGGCGCAAACCTGGGCCAGCGAAACGCCGGTGCTGCCGCCGGTGTATTCGACGACGGTCCCGCCGGCAGGAAGCCGTCCGTCGAGCTCGGCGGCGGTGATCATGGCGAGCGCCATTCGGTCCTTCATGCTGCCGGTCGGGTTCGCGGCCTCGAACTTGACGAAGATCCGCCCGCAGTCCGGAGGCACGACATGGCGCAGTTCGACGAGCGGCGTGTTGCCGATGCAGTCGAGAACCGACGAGGCAACGGGGCCCGCCGTGATGTGGCTGCGATCGGTCACGGCAGTCACCTCTTTCGTGGTTGCGATGGCGTCGATCGCAACACTACGAACGAGCGCAGCATCGGCATAGTCCAAAGATTGGACCATGCACTGGAGATCAGGCCAGGAACGCCTCGTCGACGTTGACCTCGGCGCCAGCACGAGGGCCCATGAGCTTGGCCATCAGGTGTTCGCCCGATGTCGTCTCGGGATAACGCGGCGGATTGTCTTCGTCGCAGCACACGTCGAGGACCTTGATCACCGCATCATGATTCGGCTGTTGGAACCAAGCCACCGACCGGCGACGGGCCGCTCCTTGCGCGTCTGGCGGAGGTGGCACGACCCGGTGCACCGTCGAACGCCACCGGTCATTCGTCCACTCGGCGAGCAGGTCGCCCAGGTTGACCAAGAAGCCGTCTTCAGGCGGGATGACGTCGTGAAACGTGCCGCTCTGATCACGCATCTGCAGGCCCTGCACCCGATCCGCAAGCAAGATCGTCAGGCTGCCGTAGTCGCTGTGGGCTCCCATCCGGAGTTGGCTCGGGCTCGGCGAGTGCCCGGGCATACGCCGATAGTGGTTCGCCCGCATGACGCTCGGCGAGCGATCGAGATACGGAGCGAAGAAGCCAGGCGCCAAGCCAAGCGCTCGAGCGAAGACCTCGGTGAGTGTGTGTCCCAGCTGCTCGCACGCGTCCCAGTAGGCCAGATACACCTCGCGCATGTCGGCCGGAGTTTCGGGCCACACGTTTGGCGAGAAGTAGGTCTTGGCGACCTCGGCCGACGATCCAGCCGGGACCTGATCACGGCCGATATTGAACGCCTCGAACAGGTCCGGCTCAGAGTCGATCCCCAGGCTGTAGCTGAGCGCCTCGGACTCGAACGGCGCGTAGCCGCGGTTCGCCGCCGCATCGTCCATGTGCCAACGCATCTTGTCCTCGACCGGTAGGTCAAAGAACTCCTGGCTCACGTCGAGCATCCGTTGCATCAGTTCGAGCGGGACGCCATGCCCGGTTACGGCCAGAAAGCCTGAGCCCATACAGGCCCCGTCCACGGCTTGGGCGACCGCGTCCATCGCCGCAGGATCGCCGCTGAACCAGCCGGACAGGTCGACCGGAATCGCGGTCGTGTCGTCAGCGATTGCGTCGTTGATCGTTGGCACATCTGCATGGCTACGGGGTGGGTGTTGCTGGTCCATGAACGACACATTTCCAAATCGTGAAGGTGGCCCCAGCGTAGGATCCCGGCATCGGCCGAGCGCTAAGAAGGGGTCCTCTATGAACGCTGAGAACACGCTTGCCCCGACCTTGCGAGCTCGCAATGCGGCCCGATTGCATGCCCAGGCTGAGGCCGCTGCATCGGCGAAGCCCTTTGAGTCCGTCCCCGAAATCGACGTAGCCGCCTTGTTCGGTGAGACAACCGACGCAACGGCCGAAACCGCCGACGCAATCCGTCGAGCGTGCACCGAGGTCGGCTTCTTCTATGTCACCGGCCACGGCGTGGACCCCGACCTTGTTGCCGACGTGTTCGCGGCAACCGAGGCGTTCTTTGCGCTACCACAGGAACAAAAAGACGCGCTCTCGATTCTGCACTCAGACAAGATGCGCGGCTACACGGGGCTGCTCGAAGAGAACACCGACCCCGACAACCAGGGCGACCTGCACGAGGCGTTCGATATCGGCATCGACCTGGCCGAAGACGATCCCGACGCTCACCGCGACATCTATGGGTGGGGCCTCAACCAATGGCCCGACACGCCCGGGTTCCGAGACCTGCTCGTGCGCTACCACGGAGCCATGCTGGAGCTCGCCGAAGCACTGTTCCGAGGGTTCGCACTTTCGCTCGGCCTCGACCGTGACTACTTCACACCGAAGCTGACCAAGCCGATCTCCGAGCTGCGGCTGCTGCACTACCCGAGCCAACCTGCGGCCGACGACGGCGTGCTCGGCATCGGCCAGCACTCCGACTACGACATGTTCACCATCTTGGCGACCGACGATGTGCCGGCGCTCGAGATCTTGAACCCGGCCGGCGACTGGATTCCTGCGCCGCCGATCGAGGGGGCCTTCATCGTGAACGTCGGCGACCTACTCGAACGCGCAACGAACGACCTCTATCGGTCAACCGTCCATCGGGCGATCAACCTGAGCGGCCGCAAGCGTCACTCGATTCCGTTCTTCACGAACATCGACCCGCTCGAGATCGTCGATGTTTTGCCCAGCTGCATTTCCGACGAGCGCCCGGCCCGCTACGAACCCGTCGGGGCCGGCGAATATGTCGAAGCCTGCATGCGCGACGCGTACGCAGCGGCAGCCACCCAGCCCGAAGGTTGATCGGGACTTCGTAGCTACGTCGTCTTTCCGAGCTCGGCGGCCGGACCGGCCACGGGTGGACCCATGGCTCGACGGCGAGCGAAGAGGTCCTCGGCCGCTTCTTGGGCCCGAGTTGCGATCTGTTCAACGTCGACCGAGATGACCTCGCCGTCTTGGACCAAACGCTTGCCTTGGACCCACACGTCGGTCACATCACGGCCTGACGCCGAGAACACCAGGTGAGCCACGGCGTTGAAATCCTCGTTGCGGAACAGCGGAGTGAAGTGCAGCGCTCGCATGTTCACGGCGACCACGTCAGCGTCCTTGCCGACTTCGAGCGTGCCGGTCACGTCGCTGATGCCGAGCGCCTTTGCGCCCTCGCGAGTCGCCATCTCGAGGAGATCCCACGGCTCACCGGCGGTCGGATCGGTGGTCGAGAGCTTGGCCAGCAATGCCCCGAACTTGAGCTCTTCGATCATGTCGAGGTTGTTGTTTTCCTTCTCACCGTCGGTGCCGAGGGCGACGGTCATGCCAGCGCTGCGGTAGTCACGTACCGGCGCGGCACCCGACGAGAGCTTCATGTTCGAGCACGGGCAATGCGTCACGGCCGTCTCTCGCTCCACGCAGACTTCGACCTCGCGGTCATCAAGCCAG
>CALDGN010000149.1 GCA_937942965.1 uncultured Acidimicrobiales bacterium
GATCCGGATCCATCTCGGAGTAGAGATGATCGGGAACGTTCACGCCCAGGCTGTCTCGCATGTGGCGGTAGATGGTGATCTCGCGCTCATAGAACTGGGCCGCTTCGCCGAGGGCGAAGTTGACGTCGTTGTCCGTCGGCATCTTCACGATGACCGACGCGGGCTGGCCGGCCGCACTTGCGTCGGCGTCGGCCCAGGTCAAGTGGCAGCGGTACACCTTGCCGATGAACCCAATGTCGGCACCGATCTCGGCGGTGCGAACTGTGTCAACTCGTCCCGCACCGGGGAGCACCTTGGTGAACCAGGCTGCGGTGAGCTCGGCTTCGTTCTGCGGGATGTGCGCCCGGTCCTTCCCCATTCGACGACCCTAGGCCACGGTCGTGCAGCAGTTCAGGTGCGGTCCGGTCAGCGGTGTCCGGGGGCCATGTAGAACCACATGGGGAACGGAGCGTCGGCCTCTTTGAGTGCGGCGCGCGCGGCCATGAGCGTCTTGCCAGCCTCGGTCTCTTCGTGGAACCACGCTTCGGCGGCACGACCGGCTGGTGGCGGGCCGTCGGCAAGCTCCAGGCCGGCTTCTTCGTAGTAGGTGCGGATGTCGTGACAGACCGCGATCGGGTTCGGGTCAGGAAGCGGCGTGTCCTTCCAGGCCGCGCCATTGGCCCACTGATCCAGCACACCGAGGGCTTCGGGCACCTGATCGGCACTGATCACACGCCCGACCGAGGTCGCGCCGCGCTTCTCAACTGCACGGTCATAGGCGGCCCTCAAGCCCTGGGCCTCGTCGACCGCTGCGGGCAGATCCGGGTTGTAGCGAGGAGGCAGCGAGCACGCCATCGGCGTCTCGTCGGATTCGATCGTCTCAGGATGGTGGACGAGGACCGGCTCGGTCTCGTCGAGCAGGGCGAACCCACGCTCGAGGACATCGCGCTGGAACGCGGCGTCGCCCGGCTTGCCGAGCGGACGCCCAAGCGGGAACTCGCAGTGCAGTACCCGTGGCGGGTTCATCCGCTCGACGACCGACAGGTTCGATCCGAGCACGATCGTGGCCAAACCGGCGGCTTCAAAAACGTGGGCGAGCGTACTCACGGTACGCGTGCACAACGGTCAAACCGGAGTGAGGACGACGACGTCGACCCCGGCTGCGAGCAGCTTGGCGGCACAGTTCGGCCCCGTGTCGAGGCGCAGCTCGGACACGGTGTCGGGCTGGTTGCCAGCGAACGCGAAGTGCGTCTCGGCGACCTCGCCAATCACGCCGTCGGCGGCAAGTTCTTCGAGGCGGTCGATCGGGTACACGACGTTGAGATCGAGCTGGAAGCCGCTGCGGTCGAAGTTGGGGCTCCAGTGACCGAGAACCAGGTTGCGGTCTGCCCGATCGATGTCCTTGAATCCGGTGTCGCCCACCGTGAAGCCGTCCTCGCCGTGGCGATGGAGCGCGGCCGAGGTCACGATCGCGACCGTCGATTCCGACAGCGGCTTGGCCAGCGGGGTGAACGCGGTCGTTTCGAACTCGGGCACCGGCATCGAGTTGCCGACTTCCCTCATCGCTGTATCGCCGGACATGGAGGCTCCTTCTCGGCTGCGGAATCTGCCAGTCAATATGGCACAAGGAAGCGCCGACACTGCAGTTCTCGAGCCGAGCTTGGGGGCGGCGCCGAGCAGCTACGAAGATGGGGGCGTGACGATGCAGCCTGATGACCGAGATCCTGTGTTCAAGGCATTCGCCCGTGCCTTCTTCAAGAAGGACCTCGACGCCATGTACGAGGTCGTGACCGAGGACTTCACCTACTCGATCCTCGTCGGTGACGAGCCTCGGGTCATGAACACTCGTGAGCAGGTCGGCGCGTTCTTCGACGAACGGGCGGGCACCCAGACGAACGTTCGGTTCGAAGACGTCGTCTACCACCACGCTCCCGACGCGACGTTCATGACGTATCGGATCACGGGAACCGATGTGGCCAGCGGTGAGCCGTTCGAACGTGTCGGCGTCGAGCGCTACACCTTCGTCGACGGCCGCATCGCCGAGAAAGACGTCTACAGCCGCCCCGTCGCAGTCACGAACTAGCGCGCAACTTCGGCGACGACCGAAGCGCTCCATGGAAGACTGCTCGCCGTGATCTTCGGTGAGAATCTGGTTGCCCCAACTACAACAGACGAAGCGAATTGGCTCTCCCCCGGCTGCCATCTGCCATGGATCACCGTGGGCAACCTCATGCCGACCGACTACTCGTCCTATCTGCGCGTCTATCCGCCCAGTCTCGACTCGCCCGACTGGCGCCATGAGCTCCAGAGTTCCTACACCGAACTCGCCAGAATCGGTGAGCGACACACCTCGACGCCAGACAGCGCATGGTTTGCGTTGTGGGAAGGGCACGGGTTCGAAGGATCCGTCGCAAGCGTTGGCTGGCCTGATGCCCCGGTTGATGACGATGAGCGCAGCGCTCTCGAGGCCCACCGCGCCGCGGTGCGCGAAGAATCGCTCCAAGAGAATGCCCGGACGAAGGTTGAGTTGGCGACGCTGCCACGCTTCGCTCTGCCGCACCGCACTTACTACCTATTGCACGGATCTGTTGACGCTGTCGCCGAACTGCGCACACCACCATCACGCGCACCGCGCTACTGGCACGAACCCGACTTGTTCTGGCCGCACGATCGTGGATGGTTCGCAGCAACCGACGTTGGTCTCTGGTCGTTCTACGTCGGTGGAACCACCGAGTTCATCGCCGAATTGGTCTCCGCTCTAGAGGTTCCGACCGAGATCGTGACACCCGACTACATCGTGCCGTCCGAGGCCTGATGGCGCCGACTCA
>CALDGN010000150.1 GCA_937942965.1 uncultured Acidimicrobiales bacterium
CTTGGGAGAGTTTGTCATGTCTTCACTTCGCAGCGCACTTGTACTTGCGCTGGGATTCGCAATGTTGCTCATCGGTTTCGCAGGCCCTGCCTCGGCACAAGATGACGCCTATCCCGTTGTGGTGCCTGCGCCGCAGCCGGATCCAGGCCCGTTCGCCAACGCACCGGGCGCGCTGTCCGGCACGCAAGCCGACTTGCTCGGTGGCGCCGGAGCACTCAACCTCTCTGACAACGCTGCGGCGTTCCAGCGCCCACTGGCAGCCGCTGCTGCTGGTACCGGCGGTGGCACGGGTGGCGGTAACGGTCAGCTCGCGTTCACGGGCGCTGAGTCGAGCGTGTTGGCCGCAGCTGGCTTCACCCTCGTCCTCGCTGGCGGCGCAGCCGTCGTCGTGAGCCGTCGCCGGGACTAATCCCACGGCGCAAGCCAAACAGATCTGAGAGCCAAACAATCTGAAGGAGAGCGCCGGGCACACGCCCGGCGCTTTCACGTTTTCTGCTCGTCTTCGTTGTGGGGGTTCTGTTCGTTCTGAGCCAGCTGGTCGATCAGCCGCTCAACGAAGACCACCTGGGCCGGGTTCAGCAGCTCGGCCGCCGTTGACGGCGTAACCCATCGGGCCTCGTCGACTTCGGGGACATCGATCATGCGGCCCGACTTCGGCGGCCATTGCATCGAGAACGTGTTCGACACGATGGCGTCGGTATCCAGGTCGCCCTCGACGGCCCAAGCGACGATGCGCTTGCCGCTCTTGAGTCGGGTGTCACCAAGCTCGATCCACGGCAGTGGGGGAGGCTCGCTCCCGAGCTCCTCTGCGAACTCTCGGCGGGCGGCTTTGGCGCCGTCCTCGGCATCAGGGTCGAACTCGCCCTTGGGGATCGACCACGCACCCTCGTGCTTGCGAGCCCAGAACGGGCCGCCGGGGTGCACGATCAGCACCTCGATCTCGCCCGCCGCACCGTCGCTATCAGCACGCCACAACATCACGCCAGCGCTCGTGGCTGCCACCGTTCCTCAGATCCTGATCGACTGTTCGAAGCCCTCATCGTCGCGACCCGATGGGCCGAGCACAAGCGCAGTGCCGTTGAGCACACGAAGCGCAGACCAACAGGCTGCGACCGCGTCGAGCACATCGTCGACCGGAACCTTCTCGGGCGACTCGAGCAAAAGATCATCGAGCGTCGGGAACAGTGGGCGCAATGCGCGAAGACGCTCGGCGACGCCACGAGCGGACTTCTTCGACGCCAACGGTTCACCGCCGTTCAGTTCGGCAAAGGCCGTCTCGGGGTGCGTCTCGAACCATCGCTCGATCGCCGGATGGCCAGGCAACGTCTCCCGCAGCTCTCGCACCGAGCCAGCCAATCCCCACGCCTGGGCCGAAATGCCAGGCCCGTCGTGAGCCCGGTTCACGTCGGTCGCTTCGGCTCGATCCTTGGCCAGGATCGCCGCACGGGTCGGACTGATGAACACCGAGCTGGCTGCCCGACCGAGCCGAGCTCGCAGCTCGGCCTCGGCGTCGCGTCGGCCACGGACCGGCAGCGCCATCGGCATGTCGACCGCCACCACGTCGCATCCATTGGTGGTCTCGAGGGCATCGCTCGTTGTCTCTGCAGCCGCAAGCGTCAGCGAAGATCCTGCGAGCTGGGCAATGATCCAGCCGCCACGCCACCGGTCAATTCCAGCGACTGCCTGGCCCTTGGCGGTCCGAAGCGTGGCCACCGTCAGTTCGTGACGCCGTCGCTGATGAACCGCACCCGGTACATCGTCGGCCAGAACTTGCCGGTGACGAGCCACGTGGCCGTCTCGGCGTCCCAGGCGATGCCGTTCAAGACCTCGGTCGGCGTCACGCGTGGCTGCTCCAGGGCAGAGGCATCGACGATGCCATCGACGAAACCGGTCTCGGGATCGATCCGCACGATGAAGTCCGTCCGATACACGTTGGCCCAGACCTTGCCATCAATGCATTCCAGCTCATTGAGCGAAGCGATCGGCGTGCCCGACTGCGTCACGCTGATCCGACCGATCAACTCGAACGTCGCGGGGTCACGGAAGTACAGATTCTCGCTGCCATCGGTCATCACGAGCCGATCGCCGTCATAACAAAGGCCCCAACCCTGGCCCTCGTAGCTGACCTCGCGCAGGAACTCGAACGTCTCGGCGTCCCACCAGAATGCACGCTGGTCCTGCCAGGTGATCTGAATCAGCTCGTCACCAACTCGCGTGAGACCCTCGCCGAACACCGTGCCGGGAGCGTCGGCGCGCTGCACGACTTCGCCCGTGTCGATGTCGATCCGGCGCACGTCGCTCTCGTAGACGACATCGCCATCGGGGTGCCCCTGACGCCCGGTGCTCTCCAGAAGCTGACCGTCCATGACTTCGAGGCCCTGGGTATAGGCAGTGATGTCGTGGGGATAGGTCGCAATGACCTCAGGACGAAGGAACTCGATCGCGCCAGGCGGAAGCGCAACCGTCGGCGTCGGCCCAGGGTCGGACGCCTCGGTCTGTGCCGCGTCGTCAGTCGTGGTTGCGTCGGCTGTGTCCGTGTCCACGTCTTGCGACGTCGCTCCCGAGTCCGTTGCGGCATCGGCCGTGGGCTGGGCGAGGACGATGTCGCCGCCCTCTGGCGTCGCTGCAGTCGCCAGCAAACCGGTGTCGCTGCTGCCGCCGCACGCCGTAGCGAACAAGGCAATCGCGAGCGCCGAAGCGGCTAATCGGGACAGAACGGAGTGGTCGGGGCGCACCTCCGAAGTGTGGCGCCTCCGCGCCCGAATGCGGGGTCACCTCTTCCGGTTCAGGAGATGCCCATCTCGGATACGCATAGAGGTCGGCCGTCGACTAACGTCGCAACAGTTCACACATGTGGGGAGAAACAAGTGGCAGCTGCTGGTTCGATTCTTGGCAACGCCGTCCTTCGCAAGGAAGACCCCGGTCTCCTGCGCGGCGACAACGATTACTTCGATGACCTAAAGATTGCATCCAAGGCCGTGGCCTTCGTGCGCTCAGACATTGCGCACGGCACGATCAACTCGATCAATCTTGGTGACTCCGAGTCGATGCCCGGCGTGATCGCCGTGTACACGTCGGACAACACCGACCTTCCGGGGTGCAAGGGCTTCGACGCCTTCCCCGATGCGATGGATCGACCACCGCTCGCCAAGGGCAAGGTCCGCTTCGTCGGTGACATCATTGCGATGGTCGTCGCCGAGACCCAGACCCAAGCCATCGACGCTGCGGCCGAGATCTACGCCGACATCGACTCGCTCGATGTCGTCATCGACCTCGAAACCGCTGCTGGCGGGGCACTGCTCTTCGACGACACCGAGAGCAACGTCTGCTTTGCGACGAACTTCCCCGTTGGCGAAGACGGCGCTCCTGTCGAAGTCGACGCGCTTGCCGGGGCCGAACACGTCGCGACCGTCAAGATGCTCACCCAGCGCCTCGCGGGCGCACCGATGGAAGCCAACGGTTGTGTGGCCATCCCGAACGAGCCAGAGGGCGGGCTGACCATGTGGGTCTCCCACCAGGCGCCGCACGGGATCCAGCCTGCGATTGCTGCGCTCTGTGGCTTCGCCGAAGAAGACCACGACAAGGTCCGCGTCGTGACCCCATGGGTCGGCGGTGGCTTCGGCCCCAAGGCTGCGTTCTACGTCGAGTACTTCCTCACCTGTTACGCCGCCAAGGCGCTCGGCACGCCGGTCAAGTGGACCGAGCTGCGCAGCGAGAACATGGTGTCGATGTGCCATGGCCGTGCCATGGTCATGGAAGCCAAGCTTGGCCTGACCAAAGAAGGCAAGATCACCGGCTACGAAGCCAACGTGACCGCCGATGCTGGTGCGTACCCGGCCCTCGGCGCCATCCTGCCGATGCTGACCCAGCTGCTCGCACCGGCCGTCTACGAGGTTCCCCAGATCAAGTTCTCTGGCATCTCGGTGCTGACGAACACGACCTTCATCGGTGCCTACCGCGGTGCTGGTCGTCCCGAAGCCACCCAGCTGTTCGAGCGAGTTCTCGACGTTGCTGCCGGTGAGCTCGACATCGATCCGGGCGAGATCCGTCGCATGAACTTCCTCCAGCCCGAGGACTTCCCGCTCACCACGGTGACCGGCGCCAACTACGACAGTGGCGAGTACGAAAAAGCCCTCGACGCGGCGCTCGAAGCCGCTGGCTACAGCGACCTCCGCGCCCAGCAGCAGGCCCGCCGCGAATCCGGCGATCCAAAGCAGCTCGGCATTGGCGTCTCGGCCTATGTCGAAACGACCGCCCCGATCGGTCTCCACGTTGAGTGGACCAAGGTCGCCGTCACCGACGAAGGCGAAATCGAGCTCTACGCCGGTACTTCGGTGCACGGTCAGGGCCACGACACGGCCTTCTCGATGATCGCCAGCTCGATCCTCGGCGTTCCGATGGACAAGATCAGCCACTTTGACTCCGACACTGCGTCGGTGCCTCGTGGCTCGGGCACGCTCGGCTCCCGCTCGCTGCAGACGGCCGGTTCCGGCATCTACGTCGGCTCCGAAAAGGTCCTCGAAAAGGCCAAGACCCTCGCTGCTCACCTGCTCGAAGCAAGTGTCGACGATATGGAAACCACCGGAGACGGCCTCGCCGTCGCCGGTGTGCCGACCTCGTCGCTCACCTGGGCTGAGCTCGCCGTCGCGGCCAAGGACGAGAGCAAGCTTCCCGAAGGCATGGAGCCAGGGCTCGCTCACGAGCACGACTTCGACGGTCAAGACTCGACCTACCCGTTCGGCGCTCACGTGAGCGTCGTCGAGGTCGACACCGAGACCGGTGGCGTCGAGATGCTTCGCCACATCGCCGTCGACGACTGCGGCACCATCCTGAACCCGGTCCTTGTGACCGGCCAGCAGCATGGTGGTATCGCTCAGGGTGCTGCACAGGTGCTCTACGAACACGTCCACTACGACGAGTACGGCAACCCACAGGCCGGCAACTTCATGGACTACCTCGTGCCGGCAGCCACCGAGCTGCCGAGCTTCGAGACCTCGAACACCGAGACCGCTTCGCCCCGCAACCCGCTGGGTGCCAAGGGCATCGGCGAGTCCGGCACGATCGGCTCGACGCCGGCGCTGCACAACGCAGTCGTCGACGCAGTGTCGCATCTGGGTGTGACCCACATCGACATGCCGTGCACGCCACAGGCGATCTTCAACGCCATCAACAGCGCAAGCTGACGGCCTAGTGAACTGACCGAAGCCGGGTCGTCCCACCGCTTGCCAGTGCGGACGCCCCGGCTTCGTCGCGTCCGGCGCCTGGAGTCGCACCTAGAACCGGTTCACGGGGTCGCACCTGCGACCGCTTCATCCGTGCGTGTGCGGTGGCGTCGGCGTGCCTAGTCGGCGAGTTCGGCGAGGATCTCGGCGCTGTGCTCACCGAGTTCGGGGGCATGGCCTCGGGGCGCGACCACGGTCCGAGAGAAGTCGACGGGTGTCGCCACCATCGTGCTTGTGCCGCCGAATCCATCGGGCACCTCGATCAACCCACCCGACCCGGCAAGTTGCGGATCAGCCAGCAGGTCATCGAGGGTGTTGATCGGACACCAGAAGAAGTCGGGTTCGTGCTCGGCACGAGCAACGAGCTCATCGAAGCTCAGCTTGGCGAACTCGGCATCGATGGTGGCGATGAGCGCTTCCGCATTGATGCGACGATCGGTTGGAGTTGCATAGCGCGCATCTTCGACCAGGGCGTCGAGTGCGAGTAGTCGGCACAGCGGCGCCCAGTGGCGTTCGGGGTCCACGCCGATGACCCAGATCCAGCGGTCGTCGCCGAGGCGGTAGTTGTTCGCCGTGGGGCTCGACGCGATGCGTCGGTCGTTGTTGCCGATGTCGGTGCCCCACATGAGCTTCGTGTTGAGATCGAAGCTGATCGTGTACATCCCCTCGCGGAACAGCGAGGTCGAGATCAGCTGGCCGAGTCCGGACTTGGTCCGCTCGAACAGGGCCGCGCTGATTGCCCCGGCGCAGGCGAGTCCGGTGTTGTGATCGCCCATGCCGCCGCGTTGGAACGGCGGCACTTGGCCGGGCGCGGTCAGCAGCGAGGCGATCCCGGAACGCGACCAGAACGCGGCGATGTCGAACGCGGGCCGATCAGCATCGGGACCTTCTCGTCCGAAGCCGGTGATGTGGCCGTAGACCAAGGTGGGAAAGCGCTCGCTGAGCGTCTCGTAGTCGAGCCCCAGCCGCTCGAGCCCTCCCCGGCGAACGTTGGTGACGAAGACATCGGCCTCTGCGATCAGATCGAGAGCGACGGCGATTCCCTCGTCGGTTTGCAGGTCGAGCATGATCGATCGCTTCGACCGGTTGTCCTGTTCGAAGATCGGATTCGAGGGAAGCTCGCCGCCGAGGATGGCGTGGAACAGCCGTGACGGGTCCCCTTCGGGCGGCTCGATCTTGATGACGTCGGCGCCCCAGTCGGCCAGAATGCCGCCAGCGGCCGGTCCGGCGATCCAGACACCGAGCTCGACGACCTTGACGCCGGCGAGCGGCCCTGAGGCGGTCTTGTTCGCGTTCTCCATGTCCGGACACTAGTGAGCGGGGTTTCTGCCTTCCCAGAACGCTCGACCACTACGGCAGGCGAGACGCGAAGAAACCCCGGCGGTCTTGCCGGGGTTTCTTCAGAGACGTGATGCGCTCAGATGAGCGGGGGAGTCAGATTGCGTCGTTGCCGACTTCGCCGGTACGGATACGCACCATGGTCGACACGTCGGTCACCCAGATCTTGCCGTCACCGATCTTGCCGGTGCGAGCTGCGTCGGCGACGGTCTGGACGACCTGGTCAGCCTGGCCATCGTCGACGACGATCTCGAGGCGGGACTTCGGTGTAAACGAGACCTTGTACTCAGTGCCTCGGTACGTCTCGGTATGGCCGCCCTGGCGGCCGTAGCCCTGTGCCTCGGTGACGGTCATGCCCTGGACGCCGATGCCGTTGAGCTGGGCCTTGATTTCGTCAACCTGGTGAGGCTTGACGACTGCGGTTACGAGCTTCATGCGAACTGAATTCCTTCGTGTTTCGTTCGTGCTGCCACAGAGTAACGCAACATCGCCAAGGAAGCCAGCAAACAGGCAAGTTTCCCTAGGCGTTGGTTGTGTTTGTATCAGTACATTGCGACAAAGTTTGCTACGATGTTGCTCATGTTGCGTTTGGATCCGTCTACGCCCGTTCCGCCGTTTGAGCAGATCCGAGCCCAAATCGCGCTGCAGGTCGCCGCTGGTCGCCTCCGTCCGGGGGATCGTTTGCCGACGATTCGCACGCTGGCCGATGAGCTCGATGTGGCTGCGAACACGGTTGCCCGTGCGTATCGAGAGTTGATCACGACCGGCATTTGCGTCGCGGCCGGCCGTCGGGGCACCTTTGTTGCCGAGGAGCCCCCGGTGGCCTTCGAGGTCGCGACCCGGTCCGAGGTCCTGTCCGAGGCAGCGGCAGCGTTCGCACAAGCGGCCCGTGAACTCGAGGTGCCGATCGACGAGGCGCTCGAGGCGGTTATCGACGCCATGCGCACGCCAACCCGTGCAGCGCAGGGCTAGGTAGCGGGAACCTTGTTGTGGACAATGTTGGTCCTGATGCTTGAGTAAAGCGTTGCCGCCCGATAGTCTGACCGCCGGGTGGAACCGTCGGCGTTGCCGCGGTCGGGTTCGTGGCCGACCACGTGGAGTCTCTTATGCAGCGCCAACTGACCTTCTATTTGCTCGTTCTCTTTGCGATCTACATCATCATGACCGATGCCTCCGGCAGCGGAGACGTCGCAAACTCATTCTTTGACTGGCTTGGTGACGGGCTCGACAAGACCCGCACCTTCGTGAACTCGACACTCGGTGAGCAGTCCACTACTGAACCCTGAGCGGCGACGCTTCTTCGAACACACCCCGGGCATCGACCCGGGGTGGTTGCGCGTCTTCTTACCCCTCAAGAACGAGGACTTTCTCGTCCACGACGAAGAGGTCCTCTACGACCGGCGCTTTCATTCGGCGATCCTGCTGCAGCCTGCCTTTGAGCTGATCGCTGCGCTGACCCTCGTCGTCTGGATCCAGCTTGACATCGGCCTGACCCGTTCGACCATCGCCGTCATCATGGTGCTGTCATCGATCTGGATCCTGGGCCGACTCATCCTCAAGGTGCATCGATCGACACGCCGCAGCCTGGTCATCTTCGGCGCCATGATCGCCCTCGCTGTCGCGCTGCGTCGCGACCGCGAACTGCTCGCGCTGCTGATCGTCGGCGGATTCGGCATTCGCTTCTTCGGACGTTGGCTCCGTTGGGCGTTCTATCGCCGGCTGCTCATCACGAACCGACGTGTCATCGAAGTCGACGGACTGGTCGGGAGCTCGGTCGCCACCATGCCGCTGTTCCGAGTCACCGATGCCCTGCTCGCTCGATCGCCAGCCGCCGAGATCCTCGGCTACGCGCTGTTCCGCATCGAGTCCGCCGGTCAAGACCAGGCTCTCGGGCGCATCAACTTCCTCGACGAAGCCGACCGCTTCCACGAGCTACTGATCCAACTGTCGACCACGGCGAAGAAGGATGAGATCGTCCTCGGAGGCCCCGGCGACCTGGGGTCTGAGCTCGATCGCATGATGTGATCGAGCGCTCGATCCGTACCTGAGGATGGGCGTGCGCCGATCCGGTCACCGGGTGCGCCAAACTACGGGGGTGAAGCGTCGAGCCACCGCAGTGCTACTTGCCCTGATGGTCTTCGTCGGCGCGTGTGCGGACGCTCCGGATCCCGGCGACCTTGCCGCATTCTGTGACCTGCTTGTTGCCGACGTTGGTCTCTCGACGCAAGCCACCGAGGCCGAGTATGCGCAGCTGGCGCTTGTCGCCCCGCCCGAGATTCGCCCGACGATCGACTCGCTGCAGACCCAAGCTCGCGACTTCGATGAACTGCTGAATGTGCAACCGCCCGACCTCGCTGCGATCTTCACGGCGAAGTTCGATCCCGCGGCCGAGCGCGATCGAGCGGAGCTTGATCGCTACGCCGAGAGCGGGTGCAACCTGCTCATCGCCCGGCCGCCGTCAGTGCGGTGGGCGAACTTCGTGCGCGAGAACCACGCCGACGCCGCGTGGCGCGACGCCGTCGCAATGGACTTCGTCTCGGACACGACCCAGGGCGTGACAGCCGCAGCGGCCACCTTCACCGAGGCGCCAGCGCCGATGGGGCTCGTCGAAGACGTGTGCGATGCGCTGTCGGACTTCCTGTCGAGCGACGGCTCTGGCGCAGCGTCGATCCAGGTGTTCATCGGCACCGTGGTCGTCATCAACGAATCCAGCCCCGACGGTCCCTGCCGGCTTCCCTAATCGCATTGTCGGCGAGCAGAGGCGGACTACCCCGCGTGCTCTAAGCTCTCGGCACAAACAACAAGACGTTGTTGAGAACCCGGAGAGGAACCATGGGATTCAAGGTTGTCGTCGATTTCGATCTGTGCGAGAGCAACGCGATTTGCATGCAGATTGCGCCCGAGGTGTTCGAGGTCCGTGACGACGACTTCCTGTACATCCTCAACGAGACGCCCGACGAAGGCATGCGCGAAAAGGTCGAAGAATCGGCTCAGCGCTGCCCGAAGCAGGCCATCAAGCTCGAGGATCTTCCCGCCGCCGAGTGAGGCCTGAGCTCGCCGCTTCGTCTCGCCACACGGACACACCATGAACTCCATCGCCGTCATCGGCGCATCGCTTGCGGGTTTGCGCGCCGCCGAAGCCCTCCGCCGCGAAGGCTTCGAGGGAACGATTCACCTTGTCGGTGACGAGCCGCACGAGCCGTACGACCGACCGCCGCTGTCCAAGCAGATCTTGGCCGGCACGTGGGAGATCGAAAAGGCGTGGCTGGCCAAGCCCGAGAAGTACGAAGAGCTGGCGCTCGAGACGCACTACGGCGTCGCCGCGACGGGGCTCGATGTCGCAGGTCTGAACGTGGCGCTCGACACCGGCGCGACGCTCGACATCGACGGCGTGGTCATTGCCACCGGCGCACGATGTCGCACCATCGGCGAGCCGCTTGCGGGCGTCTTCACCTTGCGAACCCTCGACGATGCCCAAGGCATCCGAGCCGCGTTCGACAAAGGTCCAGGCCGAGTCGTCGTTGTCGGCGCGGGCTTCATCGGCGCCGAAGTTGCCGCAACGGCGCGCGAGCTCGGCCTCGACGTCACCATGGTCGAAATGGCCACGGCACCGTTCGAGCGGTCGATGGGCGCCGAGATGGGTGCCGTGCTCGCGGACATCCACCGAGACCAAGGTGTCGACCTTCGCCTCGGCGTCGGCGTGTCCGGATTCACCGGCGACGATGCCGTCACCGGTGTAGATCTGACCGATGGCACCCACATCGAAGCCGACGTCGTCGTCGTTGGCGTAGGCGTGATCCCGAACACCGAGTGGTTGGCCGACAGCAGCCTCGACATCACCAACGGCGTGCTCTGCGACGAGACGACACTCGCGGCGCCCGGGGTTGTCGCTGCGGGCGACGTCGCCCGCTGGCCGAACCCTCACTTCGGCGAAACCATGCGCGTCGAACACTGGGACAACGCCATCACCATGGGCACCCACGCCGCCAAGCGGCTGCTTCATGGCGAATCCGCCGGTCCCTATGCGCCCACGCCATGGTTCTGGTCCGACCAGTACGACCGCAAGATCCAGCTCGCGGGTCGTACGACCGACTTCGACCGCTTCGAACTCGTCAACGGCGACACCGAGAGCCGCACGTTCGCCGGCATCTACGGCCGAGGCGGACGCATCGTCGCCGTCTTGGGGTTCAACCGCCCTCGCCACGTCATGCGGTACCGGGCACTCATCGACGAGGGCGTGTCCTTCGACGACGCACTCGCTGCGGACATCTAGGCATGAAGCATCTGGTGGCGCTGCTGGTGGCGGCGCTCCTACTCGCCGCGTGCAGCGTTGAGCGGTCGCTCGACGCGGACGCCTTGTCCGAACAGATCCAGGCTCAGCTGTTCCCCGAGCACCCCGATCTGGTCACCGATGTGAACTGTCCTCTGCTCGAAGACCCGGCGGTCGGCGACACGTTTGCGTGCGCCGCTCAGGTCGGCGCGCAAATCGTCGACGTGCCTGTGGTACTCGGAGGCGACGCGGACAATCTGACGGCACGTTCGGTGCTTGACGATCGCTTCGTTCCGGCACAGCAGCTGGCTGATCTGCTCGCAGCGACCTTCACCGCCGAAGTCGGCATCATTACGTCAGTCGATTGCGGCCAACCGGTCGTCGTGCTCGATGCAGGCGAAACCCTGATCTGCACGGCAACTGACCCGGCGGGTGTGAGCCGGCAATTCGACGTCGCGGTGGCCGACGACGGCTCGATCGATCTCGAAATCCGCTAGCTCGAGGTTGCGAGAGCGGCGGTTGTCGCTGCGCTCGTCACGTTGCAGCGATCTAGGGTCACCGGATGGACCATGGTGAGCGCATCCGGGCGTACTTCGCTTCGTGCAATGACGACACACGCGAGCAGATTGCCGCTCACTTCACCGACGACGCGGTGATCTATGACACGAACCATGCACCCGTCGTCGGTGCTGCGGCGATCGGGTCGTTCTGGCAGCGCATCCGGGCGCAATGGCAGGGCGCGGCGTGGGGCGTAGACAGCGTCGTCAGCGACGGCGAGACCGCCGCGATCGAATGGCATATGCGTGGCGAGGGCGCCGACGGGCCCTTCGTGTTCCGAGGCTCCGAGCACTATGCGTTCGATGGAGACCGGATCAGCGAGATTCGCCAGTACTGGACGTTTGACCGCGACGCGACCGACACCGGCTTGCAGGGCTACCCCTACCCGGACTAGCTAGCTCAGCTCGTCGCTGAAGCGGCCTCGTAGCGCCACGTGCACGCCGAGGCGCTCACGATGCTGGGCGACCGCAAGCTTGGCTTGGGGCACCTGATGGGCGTCGAGGAACGTATAGATCGCGTCAGCGTCACCGTGTTCCAGCCACTGCACGCCACCGAGCATGCGACCGACCGTGTTGTCGGGCACCGTGTCGTTGATGGCATCCCAGCTGCTCGTGACGAAGTCCCAGACCCGCAAGCCGTGATGGCGATTGCCGAGGGCTTGGCCGAGCAGGAACGCAGCGTCTTGTGAACGGATGCTTCCGTCGAGCGTCCGGGCGCACATGGCGTCGATGGCGTCGGCGTCGTTGAAGCGGGCGAGCGCAAACAGATAGCGGCGCTCGATCTGCGGCGACGGCGCGTTCTGGAAGCGAGCGAAGCACTCGTCGAAGTCGCTGCGGTCGCCGGTCGAGCCAATCACCCGGACTGCGGCGCTCTCGACGCTCGCATTGTCCGTCGTCGCCGAACCGTCGAACAGCGATCGAGCGTGGGCGATGACGTCGGCATTCTGGCTGAGCGAGCCGAGGGCACTGTAGAGCGATGCCCGGACCTCGTTGACCAGTTGGTCCTCGTCGGGAGATGCATCGAAGCCGAGGGCGTCGAGCTGCGGTCCGGCGATCTCTTCGAAGAGCTCGCCGACTCGCGTCCGTTCTTCGGCCGTTGGTGCCACGTGCGCGAGGGTTGCGAAGCCACTCGTCACCGCAGACCACACCGGAGGCGAGGTTTCGTTGTGCAGTGCACGGCAGAGCCCGACGAAATCCGCGATCGACGCTTCGCCCGCCAGAACGAGATCGAACAGGTCGTCGAAGAGTCGGTAGCGCTGACCGGCGGTCAGCTCCATCAGATCGGCCGCCAGCCGGTCGGCGAGCGGGCCCTCGTAACGCGTGCGGAAGAAGCCGTGGCCCTCGGGGTCCACGATCACACGGGCGGTCACGTCGCTAAGCGGGATCGCGCCGTGGGGGACCATCAACACGTTCGTGGTTTCGTCGCCCGCTTCGACGGTGACGGGGATCTTCCACTCACCGCCATCACCGTCACCTTCGTCGGTGGCTGGTGACAGCGAGAAGCGGCGCTGATCGAGCAGCACCTGGTCACCGTCGAGCGACGCTTCGACCAGCGGGAAGCCCGGGTCGTAGATCCACTCTTGCATGACCTCATCGACGGGAAGATCGGTCGCGCTCTCGATCGCTCGCCACAGATCACTGGTGACCGTGTTCGAGAAGGCGTGGGTGCGCATGTAGTTGCGGATGCCCTCGCGGAAGTCGTCGGGGCCGACGTACTGCTCGAGCATGCGCACAACCGACGCACCCTTTTCGTACGTCAGGACGTCGTACATACCCTCGGCGTCGGCCGGGGACTCGACCTCGTATTCGATCGAGCGGGTGCTGTGGAGCGAGTCGACGTCGTAGGCGGCGGAGCGGTCGAGTGCGAAGCCCTCCCAGACCTTCCAGTCGGGGCGGTAGGCGTGGGTGGCCGACGTTTCCATGAACGTGGCGAACGCCTCTTTGAGCCAGAGGCCCTCCCACCACTGCATGGTGACAAGGTTGCCGAACCACATGTGGGCGAGTTCGTGAGCGATGACGGCAACCGAACGCTGCTGCTCGGGTTGGGTGGTCTTGTCTTCGTCGACAAGCAGCAGGACCTCGCGGAACGTGACCGCTCCGGTGTTCTCCATGGCGCCAAACGCGAAGTCGGGGATCGCGAGCATGTCGATCTTGTCGCCGAAGTAGGGCACGCCGAAGTAGTCCGTCAACCAGCGGAGGCAGAACACGGTTGCGTCGAGCGCGAACGTGACTTCGTCGCCGCGGCCGGGACGGTGCACGATGCGAACCGGCACGCCATCGACGTCGACCGGATCGGTGGCTTCGAGCTCGCCCACGCAGAACGCCAACAGGTACGTCGACATCAGCGGGGTCGGGGCGAAGGTGATCTGAACGAGGCCGTCGCCGAGCTCAGTGCGGCCGGTCTCGGACATGGCCGAGACAGCGAGCAGGTGGTCGGGAACCTCGAGGGCGACTTCGAACACGGCCTTGTGCGCAGGCTCGTCCCAGCAGGGGAAGCAGCGGCGAGCGTTGGTCGACTCGAACTGGGTGGTGGCGATCGTGTGCTCGGTGCCGTCGTCGTCGGTGAAGCTGCTGCGGTAAAAGCCCCGGAGCTTGTCGTTCAGGACGCCATCGAACGTGATGTCGATGGTCAGGTCGCCTGCCGCGACGGCGTCGTCGACGGCGAGCGTGAGCCGTTCGGTTGCTTCGTCGAGTGCGATGGCGGCGGTCTGCTCGGTGTCGCCCTGACGCACGACTGCAGAATGAATGTCGAGCTCGATCGAATTCATCACGATCGAGGTCGTGGACTCGCTTGCGGTTGCGGTGATCGACACCTGACCAGCAAACGAAGCCGCCGGAATGTCAGGTCGCAGTGTCACGGCGTAGAGCGACGGCAAGACGGTGGTCGGGAGACGGTGCGGGTTGGTCTGTTCCACACCCCAAGGCTAGGTCGGTCGGCAGCAAGCGTGGGCGTGGCCTGGACTCAGGTGGGTCGTTCCGTCCTGGGGGCGGGCAAGCTACGGTGCCGCCGTGCCAGAGAAGTCTGAGAAGAAGTACGACGTCGTCGGAATCGGCAACGCCATCGTCGATGTGATCGCGCAACAAGACGACGAGTTCATCGACCGTTTCGGCCTCACCAAGGGGTCGATGGAACTGATCGATGCTGCGCGTGCGGTCGAGCTGTACGACGCCATGACCGTGCTCACCGAAACCTCGGGTGGTTCCGCCGGCAACACGATCACCGGTGTCGCCTCGTTCGGCGGTTCGGCTTCGATGATCGGCAAGGTCGCCGACGACCACCTTGGTCACGTGTTCGCTGCGGACAGCGAAGCCCAAGGCGTTCAATTCGGTGTGGCCCCGGCCACCGAAGGCGAGCCGACCGGCCGCTCGATGATCGTCGTCACCCCCGATGCGGAACGGACGATGAACACGTTCCTGGGCGCAGCAACCACGCTCTATCGCAGCGATATCCCTGAAGACATCGTGGCCAACTCGAGCATCTTGTACTGCGAGGGCTACATCTGGGACATCGACGTCACCAAAGACGCGATCCGCCACGCCATCGAGATCTCCAAAGCCGCCGGCAACAAGATCTCGTTCACGCTCAGCGACTCGTTCTGCGTCGACCGCCACTTCGATGAGTGGCACGAGCTGTTGAACGGCGAGATCGACATCTTGTTCGGCAACGAAGAAGAACTGATGGCGCTGACCAAAGCCGAGACCCACGCCGACGCGATCGAAGCCGTGCGAGGTCGCTGCGAGATCTTGTGCGCCACCATGGGCCCTGCCGGCTCGGTCATCGTGACCGCCGATGAGACCGTCGAGATTCCGGCCGTGCCGGTCGACAACGTGGTCGACACGACCGGCGCAGGTGACCAGTACGCCGCAGGCGTGCTCTTCGGCATCTCTCGAGGGATGAGCCTCTATGACGCCGGCATGTTGGGCTCCAAGGCTGCGGCCGAAGTGATTGCTCACCTCGGTCCTCGCCCGGCGATCGCCCTGTCCGACCTGCTCGACTGAAGCGGAGCGAGAGGAACAGCCATGAGCGATGCGACCGATCCCTTTGTCTTCGGGGTCGATCTCGATGGCGTATGCGCCGACTACACCCGCGGCTTCCGTGACTTCTGTGCTGAGCGCTTGGGCGTCTCGCCCGAATCGCTCCCGCTCGAACGCTCGTGGGACTTTCGAGAGTGGGGCTTCGACCAAGCCAAGTTCGAAGAGCTGCATCTAGCGGCGATCAACGAGGGTCGGATCTTCTCGACGCTCGAGGTCATCCCAGGCGCGGCCGAGGCACTCTGGCGTCTGAGCGATGCCGGCGTCTGGATCCGTATCGTGACGCATCGCCTGTACGTGAACTGGGGCCATTCGAACGCCGCAGGTGACACGGTCGCCTGGTTGGACGAGGCCAAGATCCCGTACCGAGATCTGTGTTTCGTCGGCGCGAAGCGAGACGTCGGAGCGGACGCCTACATCGATGATGGGCCGCACAACATCACGAACCTGCGCGCAGCGGGGCGCACGGCCATCGTGTTCGAGCAGCCCTACAACCGCGACATCGGCGGCCTCCGAGCCCGCACGTGGGAAGAAGTCGAAGAGATCGTCTACGACCTCATGACCGAGGCCGGCGTGGTCGCCGAGCCATCCCTGCCGGGCTTCGATCCCGACCCCGGACGCCTCGACCGCCGCAAGGAATAGCCACCGGCGCCGACACATCGCGGCTGCGGGTCCGGACCATGGCATGCATTGAGCTCGACGCGTCCGAAACTCCTTGACAAGCAATGTTGTTCTAGTGATAGTAGAACAATGCTTCTTCGGGTGGACACCGCCAGCAACCTGGCGTTACACGAGCAAATCGCTGCGCAAGTCCGCGCTGCGATCGCTCAGGGTGATCCTGCCCCCGGAGACCGTCTTCCTCCAGCACGCGAACTCGCCGCCGGTCTCGACGTCAACGTCCACACCGTGCTGCGTGCCTTGCAGACGCTGCGAGACGAGGGCCTGCTCGAGGTCCGCCGGGGGAGAGGGACGATGGTGACCGGCAACGCTCCCGACACCGTCGGGATCATTCGACTCGTCCAGCAGCTGGTTGCGGAAGCTCGCCGGGTCGCCCTGAGCGACGACGAGATACGAACCTTGGTGGAGGCCAACCTATGACTGCGAACCGTGCCAACGACCCGACCTTGCGGGACCAGCTCGCCAGCTACATCGGCATCGGCGACTCCGAGCCGGTCGAAGCGGAACCTGCGCTGGACATCCAGACGAGTGAACGGGTCACGTGGATGCGAACACAAACCTCGATCTGGCCTGCCCTGGTCGCCGTGCTGATGGTGGCCGTCGGTGCGGTCGTGATCGTGATCGAGTTCCCCGAAGCGAATGCAGTCAGCGGAGCCGTGCTCGCCATCGCCGGACTGGCGGTACTTGCGTTCAGCCGTATCCAGGTGCAAGCCGATACCACTGGCGTGCGCGTCCGCTTCGGGATGTTGCCGTGGCCGACCAAGTTCGTTGCCATCGACGACATCGAACGAGCAGGCGCCATCGACCTCCGTCCGACGGAGTGGGGCGGCTGGGGTTACCGCATCGCTCGCCCAGCGAAGGGGTTTAGCCGTAGCGCGGTTGTGCTGCGAGGCGGCGAAGCCCTGCACCTGACGCAACGCAACGGACGCGAGTTCGCGGTCACCGTCGACGATGCCGCCCAGGCCGCAGCGGTCGTGAACGCGTACGTCGAGCAGCGTTAGGTCTGGCGCTCGCGCGCCGCAAGCTCGACGGCGATAGCTGCAGCGACTCGGGCATTGTTCTCGACGAGCGCCGTGTTGGCAGTGACGCTTGCGCCGCCGGTGAGCTCGGCGATCGCGCCAAGGACGAATGGCGTGCGAGCGGGTCCGGTTACTCCGGCAGCATCGGCCTGGGCTTCGGCCTGATCCATAGCGTCGTCGAGCATGGCCTGATCGATCGGCTGAGGCGGTGGCACGGTGACGAGCACGCCGCCCTGGCCGAGCGCCTGGCGGTAGCGCAGCATGTCGGCGATCTCGGCTGGGTCGTCGCTTCGATGCGGCACTTCGAGCCCGCTGGTTGCTGCGGTGAACGCCGGCAGTTCATCGGTGCCGAAGCCGACGACCACCACGCCGAGGGTCTCGAGCATCTCGAGCGTGCGGGGTAGGTCGAGAAACGCCTTCGCTCCGGCGCAGACGGTGACGATCGGGAAGCGGCCCAGCATCGGTAAGTCGCCGCTGATGTCGCCCGTGACCGCAGCTCCGCGGTGCACGCCGCCGATTCCTCCGGTTGCGAAGACGCTGATGCCCGCTTGATCGGCCAGGGTGAGCGAAGCGCCGACCGTGGTGACCCCGACAGCCCAACGCTGCGCGGCGGCGACGGCGAGGTCCCGTGCCGCAACCTTGTCGGTCGCTTCGAGAATGAGGTCGTCCTGATCGACGCCGACCGACGGCTGACCGTCGATGACCGCGGTCAGGGCCGGGACGGCGCCCAACTCGGCGATCGCCCGCCGAGACGCATGCAGTACCTCGCGGTTGTGGGGGACAGGCAAGCCGAGCGTGCTGTAGACGGTCGATTCAAGCGCGACCACGGGGTTGCCTGCATCGAGCGCTGCCTGGACCGCGGGAAGAACCTGGACAGTCGGGGATGCCGGATTCATGTGGAGGTCTCCAAGTCGGCGGCGATCGCAGCGATCAGGTCGGGCACCTCGCGGATGCTGTCGACGCTGGTCCAGCGGTCGGGGTTCGGTGGGTCTTCGGTCGCGGTCTCGAGCGCCCAGGTCGTCTCGTACGGCACATGGATCGCCCGAGCGCCGATCTCGACGAGTGGGGCGATGTCGGAGACGATCGAGTTTCCGATCATCACGAATCGCTCCGGGTCGATGCGGTGGCGGCTCAGGATGCGGCGGTAGGTGCCGGCGTCTTTGTCGGCGACGACCTCGACGTCGAAGCAGAACCGGGCCACATTGGCTTCGTCGATTCGACGCAGCTGATGGTGCAGATCGCCCTTGGTGATGATCAGCGTCGGATGCTCGGCGCTGACCGCTTGGAGCGCTTCGACCGCGCCGTCGATCGCAACGGTCGGCATGGCAAGGAGGTCATCGGCTGCTTCGACGAACCGGCGCAGTGTGCGGGCGTCGATCTCATGGTCCGACAGGTCGCAGGCAGCCGCGATCATCGACAGCGCAAAGCTCTTCACGCCGTAGCCGTACGTGGCGACACGCGACCGTTCCTGGGCGATGAGAACCCGCTCAGCAGTTTCGGCATCGGCCCAGGGGGAGACGAGCTCGTTGAAGAGCTGTTCGACATCGGCAAAGGCGTTCTCGTTGTGCCACAACGTGTCGTCGGCATCGAACGCAACCGTCAAACCTGTTCGCATCGCTCCGAAGGCTACGACCGTAAGCTCGGCAGATGGCGAGCTGGCTCGGGATAGTCGGTTTTCGTCGCCATCCGATCATCGCTGCCTGTCTCGTCACTGCCGGGACCGTCGCCTGGATCGGTATTGGGACAACAGCGCTTGACGGATTCGCGTCGACCGACACTCGGCTCTTTGTCCGTGACGGCATCGTTCGTTGGCCACTCGCTGCTCTGCTGTTTGTCGTGATGTTGCGCCTCCGTGGTCGTTGGGCGATATCGACGCTGGGTTTGCCGAAACGGCCGACGCGACTTCCGTGGGCGACGATCGCCCTCACGATTGGCTGCCTGATTCTTGCGGCACCGCTCACGCAGTTCTGGACCGATGGCAGCTACACCGCTGCCGTCTTGCTCTCTGAGATAGCGACGGGCGTCTTTGAGGAGCTGGGGTTTCGAGGGCTCATCTTCTGCGGTCTGGTGACTGGTCTGGGCAGGACTCATCAGCGGGTCCGGCTCGCGATGTATCTGAGTTGCGCCTTGTTTGGCCTTGCCCACGGGTTCGCTGGCATCGGGGCCGTCATGGTCACGGCGGTGCTCGGTGCACTGTTCCTTGCGTCGACGCTTGAGCTTCAAAGTCTGTGGCCAGCGGCGATCTTGCACGGGCTACTCGATGTCGGCGTCAACGGCCCCGATCTTGCTCCGGACGGCGTCGACGAGACCTGGGGTGAGTCCTTTCTCATCGGTGGCGACCTGGTGTTGTTCGCCGCCTCGATCGCAAGCCTGATCGCGTTCGCCTTGTGGCGTTCGTGGCCGATCATCGGCGCAGCAACCGACGAACGGCCTTCGCCTCAGGGGGAGATGCGGTAATCCCGCTCTCGTTCGGGGCCCCGACCAGCGGACGCATCGTTCGGTTGTGGCGTTGGGCGATAACGAGGGTTATTCTGCGGCCCATGCAGGAAGCGGCCGGCGACGGCACTGGACCGGCCGACGAGATTCGCCGGGCACTTATCGACGCTGCGGCTGAGGTCTTCGCCGAAGAGGGCTACTCGGGCGCGAGGGTGCAATCGATCGCCGAACGTGCCGGGCTCACCACTGGCGCGATCTATAACCGCTTCTCCGGCAAGTCGGAGCTGCTGCTCGAAGCGCTCGACCTTCATACCTCGGCATTGCTCGAGGACTTGGCCGAGGCCGAGCTCGGGGCAACCGACATTCTCCAAACCGTCGGCGTCGCACTCCTCGACAACGAGAGCCCGGCATCGGCATTGCTGCTCGAGTCGTTTATGGCGGCTCGCCGCGAAGAAGAGATCGCCGAGCGCCTCCGGCCCCGCCTAGCTGATGAACGCACCCGACTGGCCAAGCTCGTCGACGCCGAAAAAGGCGACGGCCAGCTGAGCCACGCGCTTGATACCGATGCGATCGTGACCTTCTGCCAGTCGGTCGGCCTCGGCATGCGCATGCTCGGAGCCATCGATACCGAGATGCCCGACCCCGCTGCCTGGCAGCGGGTCATCGCAGTTCTGTTGGCGTCACTGGCACCATCGCAAGTCGCCGAGCTCGACGCTCGCGGCGCCGTTCCACGCGCCCACGAGTAGCTCGACCACCACAAGACTGCGCAGGTCATCCTGTGCGGCGGTGATCCCGTTCGCCTAGGTTCTGTTTTGTCACGCAGTGACACAGCGGGAAGAGGAAGCGGGAACTTCTGATGAGAATGAGCCAACAAGGGCTCCAACTGCTCACGCAGTGGGAGGGCTATCGGCGCACGGTGTACGACGACGTTGGCGGCAAACCGACGATCGGAGTTGGACACTTGCTGACGGCGTCGGAACTGAGTTCGGGCACGATCACGATCGATGGCCAGGCTGTTGCTTGGGCCGATGGCCTGAGCAACGCTCAGGTCGTCTCGCTACTCGCCCAAGACGTGGGCGTGTACGAGCGCGCGGTCATCGACGACGTCACGGTCCCGCTCGCCCAGCACCAGTTCGACGCGTTGGTGTCGTTCACCTTCAACGAAGGCACCGGCAGCTTGGCCAAGAGCACGCTGCTCAAAGACGTCAACGCTGGTGACGACGCCGATGTCGCTGCCCAGTTCATGCGCTGGACCAAGGTCGGTACGACCGTGAGCCAAGGTCTCGTCAATCGACGGCGCAACGAAGTGAAGCTCTGGAACGGCGAGTTCGGCGAAGATGGCGCTGAACCGGCGAGTTCACCGACGGCGGAAGATCCGCAGACTGGCGCCGAGTCAGCCAGCGACACTGGCGCGTCGACCTACGAGGTGCAGGAGGGTGACACCATCGCCAGCGTCGCCGCGAAGTTCGGTCTGTCGCAAGCCGACTTCGCACACCTCAACAATCTGATCAACCCCGCGGACTTTGCGCCCGGCAAGGTGTTCCGAGTCCGCTGAGAGGGAGCGCCTTCTACAGCTTGCAGGCGGGTGTGCCGCCAGGCAGCCGGTGCCGGTTGTCCGCGATCAGGGGGTACACCACGCGAGCCAGGTGGATGACACCGGGCAGTGCAAGCAGGTGCCCAGTGATGCGCCATGGCGACGGGACAGCCTGCATTGCGTGCGCGCACGCGTCAGCGCCCGAGCTGAGCGACCCGTCGTCGGCGCGAAACCAGACTGACGTCGACGTTTGCTCGACCGTGAGGCCAATCTCGTCGAGATCGAGGGCTTGCCACATCTCGATAGACGCGTCGGAACCCGCCCTACGGGCGTACCAGTTCGCAGACGTGGTGCAGAAGCCGCAATCTCCGTCGTAGATCAGCAGCACCGCAGATGGTGAGGGGCGGAACTAGTTCCGGCCGTAGTTGGGCTTGCGGCCGTGGTTCGCCTTCTTACGGCGGGCACGTGCCTTGCCCTTCTGGGTGCGCTTCGACATGTCGAGCAGGTTAGCGGCCTACCCGGCGCCTGCCACCGTGGCATATGCCTCTCGTGCCTATCCGACCAATGCCTGTTGCTCGGCGCTCAGATCCGGTACGGGAGGGAGCGTGTACCGGTCCGTATCGGCGGCCACGACGTCGGGGAAGCGGTCGGCGTCGACGTAGATGTCGCTCCAGTTGGTCGTCGAGCCACGTTCTTCGATTGCACGGCGGCGCCGTTCGATGACCCGTTCGTTTGAACGGGATTTCGGCATCATGCAGACCAAGCTCACTGCCCGCAGCAGCTGATCGGTGACTGGTGGCGCCGGTTCGAGTCCTGGACTCGAACAGTGGATGGTGCGTGAGTCCCACAGCAGCAGATCGCCCGCTTCCATATGACACATGAGTGGCGCCTGGTCGATGAGTGGGTCATCGGCCGGGAATCTGAAGTGGTCGACCGATTCGGGGATGCGGGCCAGGCGTTCGGTGTACAGATCCGGGATCGCAGCGAATCGCGTGTGCGAGCCGGGAACGACGATGTTGCCGCCGGTCGCTGGCGATGTCGGGAGCAGTGAGACAAGTCCCTGCACGCATTGGAAGCCGGGACGGCCGATCGGGTGCTGGTCGATGTGCAGCCAGGAGCCGCCGCGGTTCGTTGCCCAGGCTGGGTTCGCCGCAGGGGGTCGCCACAGCGCCATGCCATCGAAGCTGACGAGCAGATCGTCGTCGTCCCAGACGGCGGCGAATGATTGCTTCACCGCCGTTGCCGAGCGGATGAACCACTGGGCGGCTGTTTGGCCGACGCCTTGGCTGGGGATGATGCCGCCGTGTACGGCGACGGGCCATCGGTCGTCGTCCCAGGTAGTCGAGTCGGTGCGATCGATGCCGGTGCCGAGGCCTTCGAGCCAGTCCCAGGTCAGATCGAGCGCCTGAGCGGCGGCCTCGGCGTCGAGCGCGTTGGCGATCACGACGTAGCCCTCGTCGCGAAGGTGCTCGACTGATTCGGCCGAGCCGGCCTCGAGGCGCGGCACCTGCGCATAGCGAGGTTCGATCGGTGCGGTGTGATCCATCGATGTCATATGAGTTCCTAACGCCCCTCGATGAGACACAGAGCGTCCCATTCGAGCTCGGCCACGCGGCGGCCGCTGGCCGCCATGATGATGTTGCGGAAGGTGCCGTCGAGGTGCTGGCGGCCCTGGCGGGCCATGCCGACGCCCCACCACAACGTGCGGAAGACCTTCCACCAGTGAAAGCGATCGTCGTCCCACTCGCCCCCGCCGGCTTCATAGCCAGCACGTAGGTCGCTGCGATTCGCGAAGCCGCCGATCTCGAGCTGGTCGTTACGCGCCCGCCACATGCGCTGAGCGAGCCAGGCCAGATCTTCGAAGCGGTCACCGATGTGGGCGGTCTCCCAGTCGACGATCGCTCCGAGGCCGGACTCGTTCACGATGATGTTGCCATTGCGGACATCGCCATGGATGGGAACGGCGGCGCCCGGCGTGGGCTGGTTGCGGATCATCCACCGGAGCGTCAGCTCCAATGCAGGGGAGCGTTGCAGCAGGTCAGCGAGCTCGGTCTCAGACCACTCAATCGCAGCCTCGACGGTGTTGCCGGTCGGGCGCTCGACATCGTCGGGCACGTCATCGACCGGCGTGTCGTGCAGTCGGGCCATCGACTCGCCGATCTGGCGGGCGAGGTTCGAGCCCAGGCCCGGATGCGCCTCGCAGAGCTCGATGACCTTCTTGGGGATCGTGGCGCCGTTGATTTGGCGGCTGATGAAGAACGGGCCGCCCAGGATCGATTCGTCTTCGCTGGCGGCGATGATCTCGGCGACGCGGACCGACGCCGCTGCGGCGTTGCGCAGCCACTGGGCTTCGCTCAACATGCTGCGTTCGAAGGCTTCGCCGGTGTTGGGCTGCTGAGTGACGCAGAACGATTCGACCGTGCCATTGATGGTGGCATCGAACAACACGTTGATCCGGCGGGCGCCAGCGGTGACGGGAGCAAGATCAGCGACCGAGACCTCAGCGCCGAGCTCCGCGGCGAGATACGTGCCGAGGCGCTCGGCGGTCAGCGAACCCGTCATGCCACGACTGCGTTCTCGGCTGCGGCGTCGTGGGCGTCATAGCCGGGCTTGTTGATCGCCAGCTTGGCTTGGACAAGCCCTTTGACTTGCGCAAAGACCACGGCGGCTTCGTCGTCGTCGAGTTCGAGAACCGTCTCAGGAACGGTTGCGGCGCCGACCGGCTTGGCCATCAGCTCGCGTTCAAGGATGCGACACAGGTTCGCAGCCACCCGCACCTGGTGCTGAGCGTGCGGAGCGGTGGCCGGAAGCACGGTCGTCGTCAGCGTC
>CALDGN010000151.1 GCA_937942965.1 uncultured Acidimicrobiales bacterium
GGGCCGAGGAAGATGAACGAGCCGCTCGGACGCTTGGGGTCCTTGAGGCCGGCGCGGGTACGGCGGATCGCACGAGAGAGTGCCGCGATGCCGTCTTCTTGACCGATGACTCGCTTGTGCAGCTCGTCTTCCATCTTGAGGAGCTTGGCGGTCTCTTCTTCGGTGAGCTTGTAGACGGGGATGCCGGTCCAGACCGACAGCACGTCGGCGATGGCTTCTTCGTCGACCTCGTCGAACAGGTCGACGCCCTTGGCCTTGATTTCGACCTCGAGCTCTTCCTTCTTGGCGAGGAGCTCTTTTTCGGTGTCACGAAGCGAGCCGGCCTTTTCGAAGTCCTGGGACTCGACGGCGGCCTTCTTGTCTTCGATCACCTTGGCGATCGCGTCTTCGATTTCCTTGTAGTCCGGTGGCGTCTCCATGCGCTTGATGCGCAGGCGGGAACCGGCCTCGTCGATGAGGTCGATGGCCTTGTCCGGCAGGTGGCGGTCGCTGATGTAGCGATCGGCGAGGTTCGCAGCCGCGACGAGTGCCTGGTCGGTGATCGTGACCCGGTGGTGGGTCTCGTAGTGCTCACGGAGACCCTTGAGGATCTCGATCGTGTGCGCAACCGTTGGCTCTTCGACCTTGATTGGCTGGAAGCGGCGTTCGAGGGCAGCATCCTTTTCGAGGTGCTTGCGGTACTCGTCGAGGGTGGTTGCACCGATGGTCTGCAGCTCGCCACGAGCCAGCATGGGCTTGAGGATCGAGGCAGCATCGATGGCGCCTTCGGCAGCACCGGCACCGACGAGGGTGTGGATCTCGTCGATGAACAAGATGATGTCGCCGCGGGTCTTGATCTCTTTGAGGACCTTCTTAAGGCGTTCCTCGAAGTCACCGCGGTAGCGGGAACCGGCGACGAGTGCGCCGAGGTCCAGCGTGTAGAGCTGCTTGCCCTTGATCGTCTCGGGGACGTTGTCGCTGGCGATCTTCTGGGCGAGGCCTTCGACGATGGCGGTCTTACCGACACCGGGTTCGCCGATCAGCACCGGGTTGTTCTTGGTGCGGCGGCTGAGGACCTGCATGACCCGTTCGGTCTCACGGCTACGGCCGATGACCGGGTCGAGTTCTTTGTCGCGTGCGAGCTGGGTCAGGTTGCGACCGAACTGGTCGAGTACCAGCGAACCGGAAGCGCTGTCGCCGCTGCCACCACCGGTGGTCGCGCCTTCTTTGCCTGCTTCGCCGCTGCTCTGGGCACCCGGGCCGCTGTAGCCGGACAGCAGCTGAATGACCTGCTGGCGGACACGGCTGAGGTCAGCGCCCAACTTGACGAGGACCTGGGCTGCGACGCCCTCGCCCTCGCGAATCAGCCCGAGCAGGATGTGCTCGGTGCCGATGTAGTTGTGGCCAAGCTGGAGTGCTTCGCGCAGGCTGAGCTCGAGAACCTTCTTGGCGCGCGGGGTGAACGGGATGTGCCCGCTCGGCGATGTCCCGCCCTGGCCAATGATCTCTTCAACCTGGTTGCGCACGGCCTCGAGTGAGATACCAAGCGACTCGAGTGCCTTGGCGGCTACGCCCTCACCCTCATGGATGAGTCCGAGCAGGATGTGCTCGGTGCCGATGTAGTTGTGGTTGAGTAGCCGCGCTTCTTCTTGCGCGAGAACTACGACTCGGCGGGCTCGATCTGTGAATCTTTCGAACATCGGATGCTCGTGCCTTTCGTCAAAGGTGTTGCCACTGTAACCACGCCCCTGTGACGACCACTGGTCGAGTAGCCAACTGAGGCAATCGGGCCAATGGGGGATGCCCACGAGGTCAAGGTTGTATGGGTAGCGAAAAACGGCCCAATCATGGGCGTCAGCGTTCTAACCATGCCGATCGGCAGGTCATTCCCGGTCGTGAGGAATTTGGGTATGTGTGCGGTGTCACCCTGCTTGGGTTCAGCCCTCGGCTTGATAGGTCCGTATCCTGTTCCCTATGGCCAGCGGCAACCCCCTTGCGGTTCTTCCGACCCTCGAGGCCGATCTTGAACGTGTCGAGCACGCCTTGCTCGACGCGGTCCGTAGCGACCTCGCGATGCTTGACGATGCGGCGTCGCACTACGCCTCGGCTGGCGGCAAGCGCGTGCGCCCCGGCTTTGCGATCGCGGCCGCTGCGACTGATCACACCGAGCCGTCGGCCGCCGACCACGACGTGGTCATGGGTGGCGTCGCCGTCGAACTCGTGCACCTTGGCTCGCTGTACCACGACGATGTCATGGACGAAGCGACGACCCGTCGCTCGGTCGAAGCCGCCAACGCCCGCTGGGGCAACGTCGTCACGATTCTCACCGGCGACTTCTTGCTTGCCCAGTCCTCGATCATCGCCGCGGCGCTCGGCACCGAAGTCTCGGGCCTGCTTGGCCAGACGATCGCCGAACTCACCGACGGACAGATCCGCGAGCTGCAAGACACCGACAACCTCGAACGCACCGTCGAGAGCTACGAGGCTGCGATTGCCGGCAAGACCGCATCGCTGCTTGCGTGTGCCTGCCGGATCGGCGGCATCTGCGGCGGTCTCGAACGACCAACGATCGATGCGCTCACCGAGTTCGGTCATAGCTACGGCATGGCGTTCCAGATCGTCGACGATCTGCTCGATGTGCTGGCGACCTCGGAACAGCTCGGCAAACCAGCTGGCAACGACATCCTCGAAGGCAACTTCACCCTGCCGGTGATCCGGGCGTTGCGCAGCGAACATGGCGATCAGCTTCGGTCGCTCATCGAAGCTGGCCTGACTCCCGAGACTCGCGATCAGGCATTGATCCTGGTGCGCATGAGCCCCGGCATCCCCGAGGGTCTCGAAGCAGCCCGCATGTGGGCCGACAAGGCCAAGGCGTCGCTGACCGATCTTCCGCCGTCACCGGGCTCGATCGCATTGCATGCGGCTGCCGACCACCTGGTCGAACGAGCTCGCGCTCCCCTGGGCTAAGCAGCGCTCTGCTCGTCGTCGCTCGCCAGTGCTTTGGCGGCGCGGTTTCCGTGGATGAACCCGCGGAGCACGAGCACGCTCATGGCGACGACGCCGGCGAGCAAGATCACGGACCACGTCATCACGACGCCCTCGGCATCGAGCGCGCCCACTGCGGCGAGCAGCCACGCCACGACCACCGCTGCGACGGCTGACCAGATTGCGACCGCGCCGCCGCGGACGGTGTCAACTAGACCGGCCTCGTGGGCGACGAGCCACGCTTCGTCCGAGGCGAGGGAGGCCGGTGAGCGCAGGCCGGCAATCCGGTTGCGCTGCAAACGACCGTCGGCGCCGCGCACCGCAAGCTCGCGGATCAAGAACCCGACGCCGATCAGCACGATGGTCACCGGCACTGTGATGCCGATCGCTGCTGCCCATGAGATCTCGGACTCCATCGGGTCATTGTTGCCGCGAGTCGCCTCGAAACCGGACGGGCTAGCGTCATGGCCATGACTCGTCTGCGCTTCAGCCCTCTCGTCGCCCTGTTGACCGCGGGCCTACTTCTTGCCTCGGCGCTGTTTGGCATGACCCTCGACGCCGACGCGCAGAGCACCCAGGTCACGTGTCCGGCGGGCACGACGCTGAGCGCCGACGGCACGCAGTGCTTGTCCGACGCGGTGAACGACAACGTGGTGACCACGACGAGCTGTGTACAAGGCGTGCTGTCTGCCGATGGCACCCAGTGCATCGTGCCTCGCCTCGACGCTGCCCCGGCACCGGCTGCTGATGCTGGCAGCGGTGGAGTCACCGCACCGGTCCCGACCTTCACGGGCTGACCGGCGAAGCGAGCTAGTCGCTGCTGGGCCAGCAGCGGCCGACGATCACACTGAGGTCGGGGGCAACATCGACTTCGGTCGCGACCAGCGACGAGTGCTCGACCCAGTGCACTCGCGGCTCGTCGACCTGACCTTCGAAGTGCGGAGGCCATTGCTTGGTGGGTGTCATGTCGTCGATCGTGATCGTGGCGCCAGCCTTGAGCAACGGGACCGGGTCGATCGGCTGCTCGCCGGGCTTCTTGCCGCCAAAGGGTCCTCCGTCGAGCACCAGCAGATCGAAGGGGGCATGGTCGAAGAGTCCTGCCGCATCGCCGGCCACGACCGTGACGTTGGGATAGTCGGCGAACCGGCGCTGCGCTGATGCGGCTCGATCGGCATCGAGCTCGTAGGTGACGAACTGCACGTCGGGGCGAGCAGCGCTCACCATCCAGCCGAGCCCGGCACCGGTTCCGGTTCCCGCTTCGCCGACGATTGCATCGGGCCCGAGGCCGCCGGCCAGCACCGCGAGCAGGCGCCCGATCTCCGGACGCACGCACAAGTCGAAGCCAAGCTCGACCGCGTCGCTGACTGCGGACGCAACCAGTGGTGGCACGGCGCCAGCGGTGGCATACGACGCTGTTCCTCGAAAGGACATAACGACATCCTCGCGCCCACTCCGCACTGTCGCCAGTGCCGCCACGGCCACTCGACCAGCGAGCCCGCGGCTTCTACGCTTCGGAGCGTGACGACCGAGCCAGGC
>CALDGN010000152.1 GCA_937942965.1 uncultured Acidimicrobiales bacterium
GCGCCGAGCTGCAAGATGACGAGCCAGAGCACGTCGAAGATCGTCGCCGAGAGCAGAGCCAGGCCCGCAACGAGCACGGCCCGTCCGAAGACCCACGGACGGTTGATTCGCTCGGACACGCTCAGCAAGAGCAGCACGCCGACGCCCAGGCCAGCACCAAGTCCCATCAGCATCCCGTAGTAGCCGCGGTTGTCGGCACCGAGGACCTCGGTGGCGTACACGGTGCCGAGCGGCACGAGCATGCCGCCGCCGACCAAGCCGACGGCCAGGCCCAGATTCACGGCGCGCAGGACCGGATCGCCGAACACGAGCCGCCAGCCATCCCGCATCTCGGCCCAGATGCTGCCGACATCGAGCTTGTCGTCGTCGATCGCTGCCGACGTCTCAGCCGCAGTCGTCGACTTGCGGCGCTCGACGATTGACATGATCAATAGCGCCGACACGACGAAGGTGCCCGCATCGAACCAGAAGCCGATCGCGGTGTCCTGACCACCATCGCCGCTCAGCACGAGCATCAACAACAGAGCGAGCGGGAACGTGCCGTACGTGGCAAGCACCGAAAGCGTGTTCGCCGTCGGCAAGTGCTTGCGAGGAAGCAGATTCGGGACCATGGCTTCTTTGGCGGGGATCCACAGCAGCGTGAACGCTTCGAGCACCAGCGAAAGCAACACCAGCTGCCAGACGTGATCGAGGAACGGGAACGCGCAGACGGTCGCAGCTCGAGCGATATCGCAGACGGCCATAAGCTTGCGGCGGTCCCAACGATCGGCGAGCACGCCGGCGAGTTGGCCGAAGAAGAAGCCGGGGCCGAGGCGAGCCAGCAGCACAAGCGCAACGGCGCCCTCGGGTGTGCCGCGACCGACATCGGCGGCCTTGATCGCGACCACGAGGAAGAACACCCACTCGCCAGTCGACGTGACGACCTGGGCCAGCCAGAGGCGCAGGAACTCGTCGGTGCCCCAGACCCGCTTACGCAGTGCCTTCCAGCCGGTGAAGTAGCGGTGGCTCTGTTCTTCGGCGCGTGACGGCGCACTGGGCTCAGGCGCGCCCGAAGGCGACCGCACTGGCTCAGGTGGAACCGCCTCCATCAGATCAGGCTACGACACGCAGGCGACCCGGCCGGGAGCGGTCAGATCCGAACCCGTTCGCGATCGCCTGGTCTCAGTCGGATGTCTCCGCAGCGGCCTTCTTGGCCGGGGCCTTCTTCTTCGCAGCCGACTTCTTCTTGGTGGCCTTCTTCTTGGCCGTCGACTTCTTCTTGGTGGCCTTCTTCTTTTTCTTGGCCGGGGCGTTCTTGGCCCGTTCACGACGCAGCGCCAGCAGCTCACTGGCTCGCTCGTCGGTCATTTCTTCGACGGTGTCGCCCTTGCGCAGCGATGCGTTGTGCTCGCCGTCGGTGACATAGGGGCCGAAGCGGCCGTCCTTGATCACCATCTGCTTTTCGCTGACTTCGTCGAGGCCAAGCTCACGCAGTGGCGGCTTGGGTTCGGCGCGGCCACGGCGCTTCGGCTGCTTGAGGATCTCGAGGCATTCCTCGAGCGTGATCGTGAGCAGCCTCTCTTCTTCGCCGATGTTGCGCGTGTCGGCCTTCTTGCCTTCTTCGGCCGATTCCTTGGACAGGTACGGGCCGTAGCGACCGTTGTGCACGGTGATGAGCGTGTTGTCCTCGGGGTGACGGCCGATCTCGCGAGGAAGCGACAGCAGCTTCATCGCTTCTTCGTAGGTAACCGTCTCGGGCGTCATCGACTTGAACAGTGACGCCGTCCGGGGCTTCACGTCGTCGGGGTAGTCATCGGGCGTGCCGACGACTACGTAGGGGCCAAAGCGACCAGCCTTGACCATGACCGGCAAGCCGGTCTCCGGGTCGTCGCCGAGTTCGATGCCGTCTGGCGCTTCGAGGAACTCGATCGCCTTTTCGACGGTCAGCTCATCGGGCGCGATGTCGTCGGGGATCGACTTGCGTTCGTCGTCGCCACGCTGGACGTACGGGCCGTACTTGCCGACACGACCGACGATCATCTGACCGTTCGAGTCGACGCCCAGTGGGATCGAGTTGATCGCACGAGCGTCGATTTCGCCAAGGCGGTTGTCGACCTTTTCCTTGAGGCCCGGGTCGTCATCGTGACCGAAGTAGAAGCGTCGGAGCCACGGGATGGCTTCTTCGTTGCCGCCAGCGATCGAGTCGAGGTCGACTTCCATCTGGGCGGTGAACTCGTAGTCGACCAGGTTCGGGAAGTGCTGCTCGAGCAGGTTCACGACCGAGAACGCCTTGAAGCTCGGCACCATCGCCGAACCCTTCTTCCAGACGTACTCGCGATCTTGGATCGTGCCGATGATCGACGCGTACGTCGACGGGCGACCGACGCCAAGATCTTCGAGCTTCTTGACCAGCGAGGCTTCGGTGTAGCGAGCCGGCGGCTGGGTGTCGTGGCCCGAGGCTTCGATGCCGTCGGCCTTGAGCGGATCGCCCTGTCCGACCTGCGGCAACGCGCCGCCCTGGTCAGCAAGGTCGTCGCCATCGCCATCGATGTAGACCATGCGGAAGCCCTGATGCGAGATCACGGTGCCGCTGGCAGAGAACAGCGTGTCGGTGCCAGCGGTCGACTCGACGCCGACGCGAACGTTGACGGTCTCGCCGGTCGCATCGGTCATCTGGGAAGCAACGGTGCGCTTCCAGATCAGCTCGTACACCTGGGCTTCGCTCTTGACACATTCGTCGGCGACGCTCTCAGGCGTGCGGAACTCGCTGCCGGCCGGGCGGATGGCCTCGTGGGCCTCTTGGGCGCCCTTGGCCTTCTTGTCGTAGGTGCGGACCTCGTCGGGCAGGTACTGCTTGCCGTACTTGTCCATGATCACGTTGCGGGCGGCTTCGAGTGCGTCGGCCGACAGCGTCGTGCTGTCGGTACGCATGTAGGTGATCAGACCCTTTTCGTACAGGCCCTGCGCGGCTCGCATCGCCATCGAGGCGGACAGACCGAGCTTGCGGCCAGCCTCTTGCTGCAGCGTCGAAGTAATGAACGGTGCGGCAGGGCGGCGGCGGTATGGCTTGGCCTCGACCGAGCGAACCTCGGATGGTTGGCCCTGCAGCTCGGCGACGAGCTGGTTGGCTCGAGCTTCGTCGATCACGACAGAGTCAGAGGTCAGCTCACCGCTCTGGGCGAAGTCACGGCCCTGGGCGATGCGGTTGCCGTCAACCTCGAGGAGCTTTGCGGTGAAGTCTTTGGGTTCGCCAGCGGCAGGATCACGGGTGAGCGCAAAGGTTGCTTCGAGATCCCAGTAGTTCGCCGAGATGAACGCCATGCGCTCGCGTTCACGTTCGACGACGATGCGAGTGGCGACGCTCTGCACGCGACCTGCGCTGGTGCCTTGGGCGATCTTGCGCCACAGTACGGGCGAAACTTCGTAGCCGAACAGGCGGTCGAGCATGCGACGTGCCTCTTGCGCGTCGACCATCTTGCGGTCGAGTTCGCGGGGATCATCGAGTGCCGCTTGGATTGCCTTGGGCGTGATCTCGGTGAAGACCATGCGCTTGACGTCGACCGAGGTTGGAGGCGACAGGACTTCGAGCAGGTGCCAGGCAATGGCCTCGCCCTCGCGGTCCTTATCCGTTGCGAGATAGAGCTCGTCAGCGTCCTTCATCATGGACTTGAGCTTCTTGATGTGATCCTTCTTGTCAGCGTTGATCACATAGAGCGGCTTGAAGTCGTTGTCGACATCAATGCCGAGCTTGGCCCATTTCTCGCCCTTGTAGGCCTTGGGGACGTCTGCGGCGTTGCGCGGCAGGTCCCGGATATGTCCAATCGATGACTCAACCATGTAGCCATCGCCGAGGTATTCGCCGATTTTTCGAGCCTTGGCCGGGCTCTCGACGATCACTAGTGCGTGTCCCACGAGCGCAAGGGTAAGCACAGTGAGTGGTGGTTTTGCACCCGCCACGTGTGACGTCTGATCTTTTGGCCCCGCTCAGCAGGCCCATCGAGGCCCTAGGAGCGCGGCAAACGAAGCCTGCTTCTGACCTTGGTTGAGGGTTGCGAGCGGCGTTCAGAAACGCCGCTCAGCGGGCCTCAGTCTTCGTCTTGGCGGCGAGCGCCGACCATGAGCAGTCCACCGAGGACAAGCAGGCCGACCGAAGCCGTGGCGAGCAGAGGCGTCTCTGCGCCGGTTGCAGCAAGTCCTGGGCTGGTGTTTGCACCAGATCCCTGGGCTGCGGCACCAGCATCGTTCGAGCCAGCTGCGGCGCCGGTTGCGTCGCCGCCACCGATACCGAGTTCGCCCGGTTGGGCGTCAGGCACGACAAAGGCAGCTTCGCCACCAGAGAGCGACAAGACGCCGGGAGCGTTCGAGAAGTTGCCGGGATCAGCAAGCTGCTGGGCAACGACGGTCGGAGCAGCGGTGCTGGTCGGACCTGGGGTGCTCGTCGGAGCTGGCGTCGAGGTCGGGCCAGGCGTTGCCGTTGCGGTCGGGACCGGCGTTGCCGTCGGGATCGCAGTTGCGGTCGGAGTCGGCGTCGGAGGAACTGGCGTTGCCGTCGGGCCACCTGGCGTTGGTGTCGGTGGCACTGGCGTCGCGGTTGGCGGCACCGGCGTCGCAGTCGGAGGAACTGGCGTAGCCGTCGGCGGAACCGGCGTGGCGGTTGGCGGGACCGGCGTGGCGGTTGGCGGCACAGGCGTAGCCGTCGGCGGGACAGGTGTAGCCGTCGGCGGCACAGGCGTAGCCGTCGGAGGCACAGGCGTCGGCGTCGCGGTTGGTGGCACAGGCGTTGGCGTTGCCGTCGGAACAACAGCACCGACCGTGATCGAACCGTCGGTTACGACTGCGGTGAGGCGGGTGCTCTGGGCGTCGGCGACCGTCTCGACTTCGATATCGAGCGGCGAGACACCGGTGCCAACAATGTCGAGAGGAATACGGACGATCTCAACCTCTTCGGACACGCCGTTGAAGTTGAACAGCGCAACTCGAAGCTGATCGGACGGGTCGACAGGGCCGCAGGATCCGGTCCATCCGTTCTGCGGGCTGCAGATCGGCTGATTGTTGAAGTCGTTGATCTGCGCCTGCACGATCGTCGGGTCGATGTCGATGGTGACCGTGACGGCCGCGACGTTGTTTCCGTTCGGCGCGAGGGTGATGACGATCTCTTGGGTCGTAACCCCAGCGTCGGTGATCACGTAGTCCACGGTCGAGATACCGACCGGGTTCTGAGCGTTGGCGGTCGACGTGGTGAGCGTCAGCGTGCCGAGCACCATGCCAACGATGGCAAAGACCCAACCGGCAACGAGTAGACGACGCTTTGGCGAATTGTTCACAAAAACCGAACCTTGCGGAGGCAGTAGGCCCGCGGCTAACGGGCGAGGCGCACTAGGAATGTAGACGCGGAGCGTGCCGAAGTCCGCACGATCCGCGAGATTCCTAGATCAATCGTCCTCATCGTCGTCGTCGACGCCTGCACCCGAGAGGATCAACAGGCCACCGATAGACGCGAGTATCGAGGCCAACAAGATGCCGATCTTCGCGTTGTCCTCGATCGGAGACGAGGCGCCGCTGTCTTCGGCGAAGGCCAGCACAACCGGCTCCTCGCCGCTCAGAACCACGGTTCCCGCTTCTGTCTCGCCTGCGTCGTGGGTCGCCGCTCCGTGTTGATCTTCGACAACGAAGGCCGTCTCGTCGCTGTGGTGGTCATCTCCGGCAAACGCGAGATTGCTCACAAACAGCGACACGGTGAAGCCGATACCGGCGATCATCGCCAAACCGACCAAATGGCGCATGGTCATGGCCTTTGGCATCGTGGCAATGCCAAGGCGCGCGGCACCCCAGCTCAGCAGCGTGATGCCGAGCGTCTTACCGACAACCAGGCCAACGACGATGCCCCACATGACCGGCGACTGGAATGCGGCCGACAAGATGTCGCCGTTGATCCGCACGCCGGCGTTGGCGAGCGCGAACAGCGGAATGATCGCGAAGCTGGTGATCGGGTGAATAGATGATTCGAGTCGCTCAGCGACCGATACCGATTCGCGGATGCGGAAACCGGCGTAGCGCACGTCGACCGGGAACACCTCGGGCTTGTCACGAAGCCAGCGAGCGATGGTTCGGGTGTCGTCTTCGGATTGGAGCGGCTTGGCCGGGGTCAGAAGACCCAGGATGACGCCGGCAATCGTGGCGTGCACGCCGCTGCGGAACGTCGTCCACCAGAAGATCGCACCGAGCAGGATGTAGAGCGGGATGTACCAAACCCGAAGCTGGCGCAGCATCAGGATGATGATGATCATCGCGCCCGACGCAATCAGCCAGCCGGTGCTGATGCCCGACGAGTAGAACAGGGCGATCACGATGATGGCGCCGATGTCGTCGACGATCGCAAGCGACAGCAAGAACACCTTGAGCTTGCGGGGCACGCGGTCGCCGAGGAGCGACACGATGCCGACGGCGAACGCGATGTCGGTCGCCATCGGGATACCCCAGCCGTCTTGGCCCGGCCCACCCGCATTGAAGAGCAAGTAGAAGGCAGCCGGCACGACCATGCCGCCGATCGCGGCGAATGCTGGCAGTGCGGCGTCGCGGGGATTGCGGAGCTGGCCGTCGACCAGTTCACGTTTGATCTCGAGGCCGACCACGAAGAAGAAGACGGCCATCAACGCGTCGTTGACGAAGTCGGAGAGTGAGTGGCCGGCGAAGATCTCGATGCCGTTGACGGAAAGGTCGACCGACGACCCCCAAAAGGCGTCGTAGCTGTCTCCCCACGGCGAGTTCACCCAGATAAGGGCTGCGGCGGTGGCGATGAGCAGCAAAATGCCGCCCGCTGCTTCGACCGCGAGGAAGCGGGCGAAGGGCCGCGCGAACCGTCGGGCAAAGAACGAGTCCTGCCCAATGAACGTGAGGTCCGAGAAGTTGGTGTTTCCGGCCATCGCCGACCGAGGATACCGGCGGGCTGGGGGCTCCGGCCCTCAGGGCTTGCCGACTGCGGCGTCGATTCTGTAAACGAGCGGCGCCGACCGCTCAACGACAGGTCGTATCACCGCTCAGCGAACGCGGTTCGATCAGCGCAACATCCGCAGGGTGACCGTCGTGCCGGTGGGCGTCGGGTCGATGAGGCACTCGTCTGTCAGACGGCGCATCAGGGTGACGCCAAGGCCGCGCTCGTACTCGAGGCGCTCGGGGTCGGTCACGGGCGGGTGCGGCTTGAGCTGGCCAGGGTCGAAGCCCGGCCCGCGATCGACGATGACGACGCTCACACCGACGTCGTCGATCGAGATGCTGATCTTGACCGAATCCTCGACGTCGTTGTCGCGGTGGGCTTCGATCGCATTGGTCGTGGCTTCGCTCACGGCGAGACGGAGATCTTGCATGCGTTCTTGCTTGAGCACGGGCTCGGCAGCAAGCGCATGGGACAGCACGCTTCGGACCATCGCAAGGTGGTCGAACTTCGGCTCGATCTCGATCTCGAAGTTGCTCATGGAGCTTCTCCGGATGGCACGTCGGCGAGCGCGTCATCGAGCGTCTCGAACAGGTCGAAGACTTCGTTGAGGCGGGTGAGTTCGAAGAGCTCAATGAGATGGCGCTGTGAGCACACGATCCGCAGTGCCCCATCGGACATGCGCATGCGCTTGGCGGCACCCACCATCACACCGAGTCCGGTGCTGTCGATGAAGTCGACGCGGTCGAGGTCAAGCACGAGTCCATCAGGCCCGCGAGCGGTGACGTTCTGAACATGCTGGCGCAGCTTGGGGGCTGTCGCCATGTCGATTTCACCGCTTACCCGCATCACGGCCCAGGCGCCATAACGGGCAACCTCGAAGGTGGGCTCGATCACGGGCACTAACGCTACCTCACCGACGCAACGCATCGCTCGTCGCCTCGGGGGCTCCTTTTCAGGCTCGGGGCACAGCACACGCGCAGTGGCAGGAACGTATGTTCGGAATCATCCCCGATCGCGTCACACCTGGTTCCTACGATGGCGGGGTGAAGGACGACGCGAGCGCACCCGCAGACGATGCGCTCGAAGAGCTTTTGCAGCACCTCGACGACGATGGCCGCATCGTGCACATCGAACGTTGGCCCGCTCGACCCGCGCGATTCGGCGACCTACATGCTCCTCTGCCGCACGAACTGATCCAGGCACTCCCCCACGATCAGTTCTTCACCCATCAGGCGCAGGCCATCAACTTGTTGCGCGGTGGCGAGTCCGTCGCCATCGCCACCGGCACCGCTTCAGGCAAGTCGCTTTGCTACCAGGTGCCGATCGCCGAGGCCGCGCTCGAGTCTTCGGGACGATCGACGTCGCTGCTGCTCTTCCCCACCAAGGCGCTCGCCCAGGATCAGCTTCGGTCCATGACGTCGCTCGGCCTCGACGTCGTGCAGGCAGCAACGTTCGACGGCGACACGCCTCGTGAGCACCGCAGCTTCGTTCGCAATCGGATGAACACGATCCTGACGAACCCCGAAATGCTTCACGGCACGATGCTGCCGAACCACGGGCAATGGCGGACCTTCTTCAAGAACCTGCGCTACGTCGTCATCGACGAACTGCATGTCCTACGCGGCGTGTTCGGCACCCACGTGTCGCACATCTTGCGGCGCTTGCTGCGCGTCGCTCGGCACTACGGAAGCGAGCCGACGTTCGCGTTCACGTCGGCGACGATCGGCGATCCCGCCGCCCTCGCCGCGGAACTCTGTGGGCTGCCGGTCACCCAGGTCGACGACGATGGCTCGCCGACCGGGCCCCGCACCTTCGCCCTGCTGAACCCACCGCTGCTCGATCCGGCGTCGGGCGCACGCAGCTCGACGACCTCAGAGACCGCGTCGGCTGTCGCGGCGCTGGTCAATGCCGGGCACCGCACGATCGCCTTCGCCCAGTCACGCAAGGGCACCGAGTTGATCGCTGGCGACGTTCGCCGTCGCGTCAACGCACTCGACCCCGACATCGTCCGCTCCTATCGCGGCGGCTATCTCGCCAGTGAGCGGCGCGAAATCGAAGACGAGCTGGCCACCGGCAAGGTCTCGGCGGTCATCGCGACGAACGCGCTCGAACTCGGCATCGACATCGGCGACCTCGATGCGTGCGTGCTGAGCGGCTTCCCGGGAACGATCGCTTCGATGTGGCAGCAGGCCGGGCGCGCTGGCCGCAAGGGCCAGACGTCGCTGACGATCATGGTCGCCGGCGACGACCAACTCGATCAGTGGCTGATGGCGAACCCCGACGAGTGCTTCTCGCGACCGCCCGAACCGGCCGTCATCAACGTGACGAATCCGTTCATCGTCGAACCGCATCTTGCGTGCGCTGCGTACGAGCTGCCGCTCGGCCACCACGACCACGACTACTGGCCCGACACGATCGACGACGGTGTCCGAGAACTCGTGATGGCCGATCTGTGCGTCGTGCGCGGCACCGACGATGGGCCAGTCGCGTTGTGGTCGGGAGCTGGTCGCCCGAGCCGCGGCATCGGGTTGCGATCCGGCTCGGCCAACGAGTTCAGCATCGTCGACACCGACGGCACACTCATCGGCACGGTCGACGAATCACGAGCGCCACGTCTGGTCCATCAGGGCGCGATCTATCTGCACCGCGGCGAGACCTTCACGGTCGTCGAGTACGACGTCGATCGTCTGACGGCGGTTGTCGATCGCTCAGACAGCGACGAGTACACCCAGCCCAGTTCGACGACGAACATCTCGGTCCTCGGCACCGAACAGAAGCAGGCAGTCGGCCCGCTCGACCTGTTCCTCGGCGTGGTCGAGGTCACCACGCAGGTGACGGGCTACCAGCGACGGCAGCGTCGCACCCGTCGCATCATCGCCAACGAAGAACTCGAACTCGATCCGCAGCGGCTGATCACGAGGGCCTTCTGGTACACGCTGAACCATCAGGATTGCCTCGACGCAGGCGTTGCCGTGAGCGAGCTTCCCGGGGCCCTTCACGCTGCCGAGCACGCGATGATCGGCATGCTGCCGCTCTTCACGATCTGCGATCGGTGGGACGTCGGCGGTGTGTCGACCGCGCTGCATGCCGACACCGAGCATCCGTCGATCTTCATCTACGACGGCTACCCGGGCGGCACCGGCATTGCCGAGCTTGGCTACGACGTTGCCGGCCGGCATCTGGCCGCCACGCTCGACCTGTTGCAGAAATGCGCGTGCACCGAAGGCTGCCCGAGCTGTGTTGTCTCGCCCAAGTGCGGCAATGGCAACGACCCGCTCGACAAGGCCGGCGCCATGGCCTTGCTCGCCCTCGGCGCGAACTGATCGAGTCGCCCGTTCCGAACTAGCTCTTGGTTGCGGCGTATTCGATGAGCCGTGTCATGACGACGTCGTCGCTCTTTTCGATTGCGCCACAGTCAAACGGTGGCTGTGGGTCGTACTCGATCATGAGCTGCATTGCCTTGGCGGCGATGTCGTCGACAAGCAACTCCGAGAGACGCAACGCCATGTCGATCCCCGACGACACGCCCGCGGCGGTGATGATGCGCTCGTCCAGGTGCTCGACGACGCGCTTGCCGGTCGCGATCGCGCCCTGCCCCGTCAGCGTGTCGTAGGCGCCCCAGTGGGTGGTCGCCTCCATGCCGTCAAGCAAGCCAGCGGCAGCGAGCACGATCGAGCCGGTGCACACCGAGGTCGTGAAGCGCGACGTCTGGTGCGCCGAAAGCAGCCAGTCGTGGATCGGATGCGGATCCATCAGCTCGCGGGTGCCAACGCCACCGGGCACGACGATCACGTCGGGGTTTGGCACCTCGTCGAACGTCGCGTCGACGGTCATCCCGAGGAAGCCATTGTCGGTGCGCACTTCGCCTTTCTCTTCGCCGACGAACGTCACCGTCGCCTCGGGGAGACGCTGGAGGACTTCGTAGGGACCGATGGCATCGAGCGCCGTGAGGCGATCGAA
>CALDGN010000153.1 GCA_937942965.1 uncultured Acidimicrobiales bacterium
GATGATGTGCGGGTCGCGCACAACCTCTTCGAGCGTCTGCACGCGAGCTGACGGCAGACCGTTTTCGCGCAGGATGGCGAGTGCTTCGTCGCGTGTGCGTTCTGCGAGCCAGCCGCCGAACAACATGTCGCAGACGTCTCGGTTTGCGGCACGGGCTTCGCGGGTCGCAAAGCTCTCGTGCTCGGCCAGCTCGGGCTGGCCGATGATCTCGGCGAGGATCTGCCAATGCGAGTCGAGGAGCACGCCGGCATAGACGGGGCCGTCGCTGCACTCGTAGAGGTTGCACGGGGCGAGGAAACCGAACTGGTTGCCCCACCGGTCCGGCTGGATGTCGTAGGTGCCGAGTGTCGGCAAGCCATTCGTTTGGTGGATCATCGCGTCGAGCAGAGCAACGTCGACGTGCTGTCCCTCGCCCGTCTGGTCCCGATGTCGTAGTGCGGCCATCGCCCCGATCGCTCCGTGGAGACCGCCGAGGTCGTCGGCGAGGAACGTGCCGGCCTTGGTGGGTTCCGCGCCGGGCGAGCCGTTGACGGTCATGAAGCCTGACGTTGCTTGGGCCATCGGGTCGTAGCCAGCTGCCTGGTGGTCCGGGCCGAATTGGCCCCAGCCGGTCACCGACACGTAGATGATGTCCGGCTTAGCTGCCCTGACGTCGTCGTACCCAAGCCCATGGCGAGCGAGCGTGCCGACCTTGAAATTCTCGAGGAAGATGTCGGACGTCGCCGCGAGATCGATGATCGTCTGGCGTCCTTCGTCGGAGGTCATATCGAGCGAGATAGATCGCTTGTTGCGGTTCACCGTTGCGTGCATCAACGAGACATCAGTGTCGGGGAGCGGCATGAGCGCTCGAGCGACATCGCCGGTCGGAATCTCGACCTTGATGACATCGGCGCCGAGGTCGGCCAGGACTGCGCCGACGAGTGGCCCGGCCCATGTCGTCGCAACCTCGAGTACACGTACCCCGGCAAGCGGCCCGGTCAGATCATCTCGCGCCTCGGCAAAGAACTCATCCTTCTGCACAGCATCCCCCTAGATCGACAGTGGGCCCGATCTTAGGTTTGCCGGGCCTCCACCGCCTGAGCGAGCTGTTCGCGTGAGCCGCTACGCCAGGGCAGTTCGGTTGGAGCGGCGAGCGACGGCTCGGAGCTCTCGGCCGAGCAGCACGACGAAGAAGGCTGCGACGCTGATGCCAGCGATCGTTGCACCGCCGGCAGTTCCGTAGTGGAAGCTCACGAGCAAACCAGCGACCACGGACAGGCTGCCGATCAAAATCGACACGAGCATGATTGCGGGCACCCGTCGCACCAAGAGCGCCGCGGTAGCCGGTGGGCCGACGAGCAGACCGAACACCAGCAACGTTCCGATTGCCTGAAAGCTGGCGACGATGCTGAGCGCCAGCATGGCAAGGAGCGCAGCATGCGCCAGCGACGGGTACATGCCGAGCGTGTGGGCCTTCTCTCGGTTGAACGTCAACGCCATGAACGGGCGGTACAGCACGATCGTTGTTGCAACAACGACGATGGCGGCGACGAGCTGCGCGTTGATGTCGCTTTGGGTGACGCCGAGCACGTCGCCGAAGAGCAGCGCCGTGACCTCGGTCGAAAACGACCGGGCCCGAGACACGATCACGATGCCAAGTGAGAGCATCCCGACGAAGAGCAGACCGATGGCCGTGTCTTCTCGTACGTCGGTCCGATTCGAGACAACGCTGATCAGGCCGCTCATCACGAGCGCGGCGACAAAGGCGCCGATGATCGGGCTGAATCCCCAGAGCACGGCCAACGCGATGCCGGGGATCACACCATGTGCGAGCGCATCGCCGAGGAATGCGAGCCCGCGGAGCACGACCCAGGTGCCGACCAGCGACGTGGCGACGACCGCGATGAGGCCACCGATGAGCGCCCGCTGCATGAACGCGGGTTCAAATGCGTCGATGAGCCAGTCCACCAAATGCTCCCGGTCGTGGTGTCGCTATCCGCCGAGTGCGGCGGCGATCTTCTCGGCGTTGCTTCGCACCATATCGACGTAGGTGGCGCCGTCAGAATCAGAATCCCCGAGTGACTCGGAGAAGAGTTCGACGACTTCGATGTCGCCAACCTCGTCGGCAAGCGTTTGTGCGAGTTCGTTCGAAGAAGACGTGTCGGCGAAGATCGCGGGGACACCCTCGTCGCGCACCACGTCGGAGAGCTCGGCCAAAGCCTGAGCGCTCGCGCCGTCGGTCGTGCTTCCGCCGGGGATGACCGTGCCGACAACTTCGAAGTCGTACCGGTCGGCGAAGTAGCCAAACACTTCGTGATTGGTAACGAGCACGCGCTGGTCGTCGGTGAGGTCGGCGAGCATGCTCGCGACCTCGGCATCGAGATCGGTGAGCTCAGCGATGTAGGCATCGGCGCTGGCTCGGAGTGCATCGGTATCGACGCCGTCGAGGTTCGTGATCAGGAAGTCAGCGATGCCCTCGGCGGCGACGGCCATCCGGGCAGGATCGGTGAAGAAGTGTGGGTCAGCCCCGTCATGCGCGTGCTCGTCGTGGTCTTCGTCGTCGTGGTCTTCGTCGTCGGCGTGCTCATCGTCATGATCTTCATCGCCGTGGTCGTCGTGGTGACCGGCTTCGCCGAACTCGATGGTGCTCACGGTGTTGATCGCTTCGAAGACCGGGGTGCCGTCGCTCTCGGCTGCCTCGATGACGTCGAGTAGGCCTTCCTCGAAGTCGCCTCCATTGACGATCAGTACGGCGGCGTCACCGATCTGTGCAACCTGCTGGGCCGAAGCCTGGAAGTCGTGCGGATCCGCTCCGACGGGCATGACCGTCACGACATCCGCGAAGTCGCCCGCCATCTGCTCAACGACGTCGCCGAGGATGTTGGTCGTGACGACAATGGTTGCCCGTTCATCCGACTGGCTGCCCGAAGCGCTTGCGTCCGCCGTTGCCGCTTGGTCGGCGGCGTCGCTGCCGCACGCAGCGGCGAATAGCGCCACGAAGGCGAAGACCGCCACGGGTGCTCGGAACCAAGATCGCATTACTCATACTCCAGAGTGAGAATCACTATCGTTTCTGCACCGTAGGGCGTCCACACCCCATGCAACAACCAGAACGAGAATCGTTTTCGAATCTGGGTGACTAGCTTGTACGGGTGCAGAGCGCCATCTCCACGACGAACCTGCGGGTCGAGTTCGGTCGAGACGTCGCGCTCAATGGCGTCACGGTCGAGATCCCAAGCTCGTCGTCGCTGGCGGTCATCGGCCCGAATGGCTCCGGCAAGTCGACCTTCCTCGGGGTACTCGCCGGAACGATCGAGCCCGCCGGGGGGAGTGCCGTCGTCCGTGGCGGTTCGCCAGCGCTCGTGCTGCAGTCGACCGATGTCGACAAGAGCTTGCCGATCACCGTGCAAGACACGGTCTCGCTCGGTCGCTACGCATCCCTTGGTTTGCTGCGCCGGTTCAAGGCCAACGACCGAGACATCGTCGAACGGGCGATGGAGCGCCTCGGCATCTCTGATCTGGCGGCCCGTCAGTTGCACGACCTGTCTGGCGGTCAACGTCAGCGGGCGTTCGTCGCTCAGGGCATTGCTCAAGAAGCCGACGTGCTGATGCTCGACGAGCCGATCACCGGCCTCGACATGGCGTCTCGCGAAGTCATTCTCGAACTCATCGACGAAGAGGTCGCGCACGGTCGGGCGGTTGTGGTGACCACGCACAGCCTCGACGAAGCGCGCCGGTGCGACCGCGTGCTGCTTCTCGACACCGAGGCGATCGCGTTCGGCACGCCCGACGAGGTGCTCATCGAAGAGCATCTGCGCCAGGCCTTTGGCGGAAGCTTCATTCGGGTCGGGGATCAGATCATCCTCGATGACCCCCACCATCACCACTAACTCGACGAAGGCCTGTCGCCCAGGTCATTCTCAGTCGTTCCCAGTTTCCCGGTAGGCTCCGCTGATGGCCGAACTTGAGCTCGACAATGAAGTTGCCGCGCTCTTGCGTACTGCCGACCAGCGATACACG